>CAYJOY010000207.1:734-4388 GCA_964371885.1 uncultured Lentimicrobiaceae bacterium
GGTCCATAATTGATATAAGTAGTAACCTACGCCAGCTCCCACCTCAAAATTGTTGTCGAAAGCGGTAACAAACTGCAATTGTACTTTCGGAGCAACTGGTGCTATAGTTTTGTCGGTTACTATTGGCGAGTAAACAGAATGTTCCTTGGTAAATAGCCCTACATCTAGGTTTAATTCGCAATTTTGGGCACTTGTAATAGATAAAAATCCTAGAAAAATGGTGAAAAATGAAGCTTGGGTAAAGGTTTTAATTTTCATAATAATATTTTTTAGGTGAATATTTTGTCTTGTTGAATATGCTGAGAATTCGTTCGCAATATACTAAAAAATGACATACAATATTTGTTTTGTGAGAGGGCAGGCATTGAGGCTTGCCCTCTACTACAAATGTCACCGCTACCCCTTTTTCTCCTTTTTTTCTAACCGATAGCCAATGGTTAACCCAAATTGGAAATAGGAGCCTTTGCTGGTAATAGCTACATCGTAACCTTGTCCTTGAGCAGAACCCGAATTAACATCTAGTTGAGCATGCACGTCCCATATTTGACGTAATCCAGTATTGTAAGATATGTGAGCCCCCACAAACATATTGAATTTGGTTATGTAGTATATTGATAATTTGTTACATAACAAAATGTTAAATTTTTCAGCAGAGGCAATGGTAGTATGAGTAAAATCTGAATAGCTATGGGATTCTCTAGTGCTTATAGAAGGAAAATAAAAGTCAAAATTTACACCTGTATTAATTTTTGCATACCACTGTTTTCCCATATTAAGTTTATATCCTATAAAAATAGGGATAGAAAGTGCTTGAAAGCTTCCACAATTTGTAATATAACCAACAAGCTCCTCATTACTTTTAAATTCTTTTCCTACAGTTAAGTAGTATGAATAGTATCCTATACCCATGCCCACTTCAAAATTATTTTCAAAAATATTTGAAAAGGCAATTTGAAACTTAGCTGTAGTTGAGGTGTATTTTTGAGCCTCTCCTTGAGGAGATATGGAGTAATTACTTATTAAGGCACCACCGCTAAGCTCTAAATCAAAGCTTTGTCCATAACCAAAAATTGAGCAAAAAACGGCAATGATGATAGTTGATAATTTTTTCATGTTTAATTTTTTTAGGGTGAATATTTTGTCTTGTTGAATATGCTGAAAATTCGCTCGCAATATACTAAAAAAAAACATACCGTAGTTAGTTTTTTTAGTGCTAATATATATATGTTAGAAACAGGATTATAGCTTTTTTGTTAAGAAAAAAACGGAAGAATAATCGTGAACGACAAAAAATACAATACCTATTTTTAGATGCTTTATCAACAACACTCTTAGGGAAGTATGTATTTTACTTCGTTTAGATTTAACCCAAAATCTAAAATACGACCGACTTACAAGGATAATATTAAAGAAATATCTAAGGAAAAGCAATAATTGTATTGATATTGGTTGTCATAAAGGTGAAATATTGAGTTTAATACTTGATGGCGCCCCTGAAGGGAAACATTATGCTTTCGAGCCCATTCCCTATCTGTTTAATGAGTTGAAAAATAGATATGAAGACAAGGCGGTGATTTTTCCGTATGCCCTTTCAGATAAAAGTGGCGAAACTACATTTCAGTTTGTAAAGAATGCCCCCGCTTATAGCGGAATAAAAAGAAGACGTTACGATATTGCCAATCCGGAAATTGAAGAGATAAAAGTAGTGCTGAAAACTTTGGATGAAATTATTCCCGCAAATGAAAAAATCGATTTAATAAAAATAGATGTGGAAGGGGCGGAATTTTCTGTTTTGAAAGGGGCAAAAAATTTGCTAAAAGCGAATAAACCTTTGATTATATTTGAATGTGGAAAAGGGGCAAGCGATTACTATGGAACATCGCCCCTCGATGTGTACCACTTTATATCAAAAGAAATAGGGTTGAAAATATACACACTTCAATCGTTTATTAGCAATAAACAAGCCATTACAGAAGCTGAATTTGAAGATTATTATAATACCAATAAGGAATATTATTTTATAGCAGAGTAGGGTAGCCCGATGTGTCTGTCCTAGTGAAATAAGCGTGTTGCGGTTACAGATATTTCCAGGTAATCCCTTTTTTAAGAGCTTTTATCTCTTCTGGCGTCCCCGTAGCAATAATTTCGCCACCATTTCTTCCCCCTTCCAACCCTATGTCAATAAGGTAATCGGCGGCATTAATTACGTCGGTGTTGTGTTCTATTACTATAATGGAGTTCCCTTTGTCTACCAGCTTATTAATAACGGTAAGCAGGTAGTGTATATCTTGGAAGTGGAGCCCAGTGGTGGGTTCATCTAAAATATAGAGTGTATTTCCAGTATCTTTCTTAGAGAGTTCTGTGGCCAGTTTTACCCGTTGTGCTTCGCCGCCCGAGAGGGTGGTAGAGGGCTGTCCTAGTCTTATATATCCAAGCCCCACTTCAACCATCATTTTTAATTTTTGGCTAATGTGTGGCACCGCATCGAAGAATGCTACAGCCGTCTGAATATCCATATTCAACACATCGGTAATCGATTTCCCTTTGTACCTAATCTCTAATGTTTCGGCGTTATAGCGCCTTCCGTTGCACTTCTCGCAGTTAACGTACACATCGGGAAGGAAATTCATTTCAATAGTTTTAATACCTGCACCACGGCACTCCTCGCACCGCCCTCCCTTTACATTAAAAGAGAATCTGCCAGGTTTATAACCTCGGATTTTCGATTCGGGGAGTTGTGAGAAAAGAAGTCGAATGTCGTCGAATACTCCTACGTAAGTAGCTGGGTTAGAGCGTGGAGTCCTTCCAATAGGTTGCTGATTAATCTCAATTACCTTGTCAATATGTTTTATCCCTTTAATAGATTGATAAGGGAGCGGTTTTTTCTCTGCCCTAAAAAAATGTTGATTTAAGATAGGGTACAATGTTTCGTTAATGAGGGTAGATTTCCCACTTCCAGAAACGCCTGTAACACATATAAATATGCCAAGTGGCAAGGTTACAGTAACATTTTTCAAGTTATTGCCCGATGCCCCTTGTAGGACAATAGCTTTGCCATTCCCTTTTCTCCTTTCGGCTGGGATAGCCAATTTCTTCCTCCCTGATAAGTAATCGGCAGTTAGCGATTTGCTTTTTAAGATCTCTTTATATGTGCCTTGTGCCACTACTTCTCCACCAAATTCGCCAGCAGTAGGCCCAATATCTATAATATGGTCGGCCGCCTCCATGATGTCTTGGTCGTGTTCCACTACAATAACAGTATTGCTAAGGTCGCGTAGGTTTTGCAACGATTTAATGAGTAGGTGATTGTCGCGTTGGTGCAGTCCAATACTGGGCTCATCGAGAATGTAAAGCACATTCACCAACTCAGAACTTATCTGAGTGGCAAGCCTAATGCGCTGCGCCTCGCCGCCCGATAGCGATTTCGACACACGATTTAGCGAGAGGTACTGAATGCCCACATCGCTTATGAATTTTATCCTATTTCTGATCTCTCTTAAAACTTCAAAGGCAATAATATTCTGGTTTTTATCGAGATGCTTTTCGCAGCTACTCATAAAAACTCCAAGTTCGGAGATGTCCATCATCGCCAAATGGGCAATGGTGCGGTCTCCAATTTTAAAACATAGCGACTCTTTTTTTAGCCGCGCACCT
>CAYJOY010000208.1:0-4386 GCA_964371885.1 uncultured Lentimicrobiaceae bacterium
ACTTTCCCCTTATCTTCTCTCACCTTTTCGATAACCCTTACTCTAAACTTAGACGCATCGAATTGTGCTGTAAATGTTTCTGTTTCGCCAGTTCTGGTAGTGTCTACTTCCATTTTGCGCATCACGCCAGGACGAACCGTCGACATTTGAGGACGGTGTTTAGGGCATATAATAGTAGCCATTAAGTTGCCGCCAAACGCAGGGCGAGTCATTAATAACTCTTTCGTTTCCGAAATTTCTAGCTTCGTACAATCGGCAGTTAAACCTGTGGTTAAGCGTGCAGATAGTCTAGGACCTAAATCTCTACCAATAGTAGTGGCACCTATTAAAACAATACTTGGTTTTTTAGTCTCTATAAGTTGATAAATAGCCTGTGTGTATTGTTCTGTTACGTAGTCTTTTAGTTCTATTTGATCAATGCAAATCACTTTGTCGGCACCGTGGTGAATTAAAGTTTCTGCTTGGTTACTAATTTGGTAACCAGGGAAAATAGCCACCACCTGTTCACCTAATTCTGCTGCTAAATCTCTCGCTTTTCCTAATAATTCAAACGAAACACTTTGAATTACTCCGTCTCTCTGTTCAACGAAAACGTATACTCCTTTATAATCTAAAATGTTCATTTTTATCTATTTAATGATGAATTTTTCTTTTAATTTACTCATAATAATGCCTACAGCCTCTTCAGTGTCTACTTCAAAAAGTTCACCAGGCACTTTCGCCCCTTTCGAGAATGCTTTCTTTACCTGTGTTGGCGACCCTTTTAGTCCTAACTTGCTTTCGTCAACTTCAATTTTGTCAACGGTCCAAATCTCTACTTCTCTGTTAAATACGTCAACAATCCCTTTTACGCTCATATAACGCGATTGGTATGCAGAAGCCAAAACGGTCACTAATATTTTCCCATCAGCTTGCAACACTTCGTACCCCTCCTCTGTTTGTTTACGGATGGTAAATGTGTTTTTGCCGTCGTATTCTAACGCTTCAAGATAAGAAATTTGCGGAAGGTCCAAAAACTCCGCTATTTGTGGTCCTACTTGTGCTGTATCGCCGTCAATAGCTTGACGACCAGCAATAATAAGGTCGTATTCCAACTCACGAATAGCCGCCGCCAGCGCATTAGATGTGGCTAATGTATCGGCACCTGCAAATTTTTTGTCGGTAAGTAAAATGGCACGGTCGGCACCCATAGCCATAGCCTCGCGTAACACCGCGTCGGCTTGCAAAGGACCCATGGTAATAACCGTAACCTCTGCATTATGTTTTTCTTTTAGCGATAAAGCTAACTCTAATCCCCCTTTATCGTCGGGATTCTTGATGCTAGGAACACCATCTCTAATTAATGTGCCTGTCTCAGGATTAATTCTAATCTCCGTAGTATCAGGAACTTGTTTGATGCAAACAATAATTTTCATAAATATTCTATCTGTTTTTATTTTTAAAAAGACTACAACGTTGAATGCAGTAAAAAATTGCAAACAAAATTGGGCTGCAAAAGTATCATTTTTTTTAGAATAATTAATGATGGTTTTACCAAATAATCACGCAATTTGAGCTCCCCACTTTTCACTTGAATTTCCTTTACTTTTTTTAGCATTAAAGGATGTCTAAACTCATTAAAAAATAGTATTTTTGCACCCCAAAATTAACCCAAAAATATTGTTGCCTTGTCTACTAAACGCGAAACCTTTAACGACCGCCCAGTCTATTCACTTTTTGAAATTTCTGAAAGCCTAGAATCGATTATATCTAAAACGTATACAAAGGCTTACTACATTAAAGCAGAAATTTTAAAACTCAATTACTACCCCCATTCTGGTCATTGTTACCCCGAATTAGTGGAAAAGGAGAATGGGAAAATTAAATCACAAATAAGAGGCGTTATCTGGTCGGCACAGTTTAAAGTAATTAATGAGCGTTTCAAAACAATTACAGGCGAAGCAATAAAAGAAGACATTAGCGTACTGTGTATGGCTAATATTACTTATAGTGGCCGACATGGTTTGTCGTTACATATTCAAGATATAGAACCCACTTTTACCCTAGGTGAAATGTTGAAGAATAGGAAATTGGTGATTGAAAGACTGAAAAAAGAGGGGGTGTTTAATACCAATAAGGAGAAGAGAATGCCTTTAATTGCCGAACGAATTGCGATTATTTCGGTAGAAACAAGCAAAGGGTACAGCGATTTTATGGTAACGCTACAACGTGAAGGGAATTACCCTTTCCAAACAGTCTTGTTTCCCTCTGTTTTGCAAGGCGATTATGCCATAACGAGTATCATGAAGCAGTTGCAAGAGGTGGAGAAGCGTGCCCACGAGTTCGATTGTGTTATTTTAATACGCGGCGGCGGTGGCGATGTGGGAATGGCATGCTACGACGATTATAACCTAGCGCATAGAGTGGCTACCTTCCCAATACCTTTTATTACAGGAATTGGACACTCTACTAACGAAACTATTACCGATATGGTGGCCTATTCTAATAAAATTACCCCAACCGAAGTGGCCTATTTCCTCATACAAAAATGGAGAGACTTTGAATTGGAATTGAAAAAAATGGAGAAAGCAATTGTAGATTTTGCAAAGCAGTGGCTGAAAAATAAACAACAGGAGTGCCTCAATATTGAAAACAATTTGGCGTTTCTTATTCAGAAAAACACGCAAGAAAAAGCATTGCAGTTGCAGTTGCTATCTCAGAACCTGAAAACCTTCTCTTCGCAATTTCTCGATTATCACATCCAAAAAGTAAATTTGTTAGAAGCCAAAACCGAATTGCTGAGGCCAGAGAATGTTTTAAAAAGAGGGTACAGTATCACGTTAGTAAACGGAAAACCACTGCTGAGTAGCGAAAAAGTAAAGGCAGGCGACGAAATAACCACACAATTGTATCAAGGTAAAATTAAATCGACAGTAAATAATGAAGAATAATTATCATACACACTGCCACTATTGCGATGGAAAAGTGCCTATGCAAACCATGATAGAGAAGGCGGTGGCATTAGGGTTTAATCAACTCGGCTTCTCATCGCATGCACCGCTCGGCTACGACAATAACTTCGCTATTACCGATGAAAATCTCCCCCATTATGTGGATGACATCGATAGGTTTCAGAAAATATATCCTAACATACAACTGCTAAAAGGGTTAGAATGCGATTATATTCCTACACTTACTCGCGATTTTATCTATTATAAAGAGAAGTATCATTTAGACTACATCATAGGTGGTATCCATTTGGTGAAAAAGCAGAACGACGAGCACCTGTGGTTTATAGATGGCTCTAAACGAGAAATATACCTTGCAGGACTTGCTAATATATTTAACAATAATATAAGAGAAGCGGTAACATGTTTCTGGGAGCAAACGTTCGAAATGTTAGAAACACAGCAGTTAGATATTATTGCTCATATTGATAAAATAAAGATGCACAACCGCAACGAGTTTTTTAAAGAAGATGAAAAATGGTATGTTATTCTAGTCGATCATGCGCTTCAGCTTATAAAAAAACAGGGGGTAATTGTGGAGATAAATCCGAGAGGTTTGTACAAAGGACGTTGTCAACATTTCTATCCATCCGATTATATTTTGCGAGAAATAAAAAGGTTAGATATTCCCATGGTGGTAAGCAGCGATGCCCATAAAGATGAGGAACTCACTCTATTTCAGAAAGAAGCATACGCGAAACTGAAAGCTTTCAATATTAGAATTGTAGAACTTGCTGTGAAAAAAAGGTAGTGTTTGAGAGAATGCAAACTATCGTAGTTTAGCATTGTCAATAACCCCTGCCAACAGCCCATTGTCGTCGGTAACAATAATAGCATTGATTACCCATTGTTTCATTGCCTCTTCTACTTGAGTAATAGTAGCACTATGCAGAATAGTTTTAGGGTTGTCGGTCATTACTTAATTAACAAGTAGTTGAGAGAAGTTGTTGGGGTGTTTTTCTAACATGCGCCTAAGGTCTCCATCGGTAAATATCCCTTTTATTATTAGATTGTCGGTAACAATCACCATGCCGAGCTTCCCTTTGCTCATAGCCACTAAGGTTTCGGCAATGGTGGTGTTTTCGTTAACAATAGGGAGGTGCTCCGTTCTCATAATGTCGGCAGCTTTGGTAAGGAGGCGGTATCCTAAGTTGCCACCAGGGTGAAATTGGGCAAAGTCGCGCTCTTTAAATTGTCGCATTTTCATAAGGGCCACAGCCATGGCATCGCCCATGGCCAACGTGGTAGCAGATGAGGAAGTAGGGGCTAAATTGAGCGGGCAAGCCTCTTTTTCAACATGGATATTCAAGTGAAAGTTCGAGTTTTTGGCCAGCAGAGAGTGCGGGTTGCCAGTGAATGAAATTACCGGTATGTCTCGTTTTTGTAGATATGGGATAAG
>CAYJOY010000209.1:0-4384 GCA_964371885.1 uncultured Lentimicrobiaceae bacterium
GTATACGTCGAGTATCACAGCATTAAAATCGAAGAATATTCAAATATCTTTTATTTTTGAATAGCACTAAGCAAGCGATTGTAAAGGGTTCCGTACGCCTCCTCTACTTTTCCCATATCTTTCTTAAAGCGGTCTCTATCCAATCTTTCTTTCGTAATTTTATCCCAGAAGCGAGCCGTATCGGGCGATATTTCGTCGGCAAGAACAATATTTCCATCTGCATCTTTTCCAAACTCTAATTTAAAATCTACAACATCAACACCAATGCTATCAAACATTTTACATATAGCATTGTTAATGATTTCGCAGAGTCGGTACACTTCTCGTAGTTCCTCCCAAGTAATAGCTTTAAGTGCCACCGCATAGTAGTCGTTTATCATCGGATCATTCAAAACAGTACTTTTCAGACAAATTTCGAAGATAGGATGTTCAGGACGCAGTCCTTCGTCTATCTCTAAACGGTGCGCTGCCGAACCTGCTATAATATTGCGGACGATAAAATTGAGAGAAAACACTTTCAGTTTTCTGCATAACTGATTTCTATCATCTAGGCGTTTCACAAAATGTGTTTTTACACCTACACGTTCTATCTCATTATAAATGAGTTCGGAGATAAAATTGTTGAGAATCCCTTTATTAGGGACTCTCGATTTTTTAATACCTCCGAAAGCTGAAATATCATCTTTATAAGTGATAATTAAAAAGTTGGGATCATCGGTAGAATAAAGCTGCTTTGCTTGTCCATCAAAAATAAAGTCGCGTCTTTCCATTTTATTGTATTGCTCTTGAACCAGGTTTTACATAAGGGGTGCCTTGTTTACATAGTGGACACTCTTCTTTATCCCACGTTTCTATTTCTAACTTCAACGCATCAAAAATAGGATAACCGATAGGTTGTGTGGTACGGTTAGCTATACATGCAATACCCACTACTTCAACGCCATATTCTTTCAGACTCTCAATGGTTTCTATTGATGATTTCCCTGTAGTAATAACATCCTCTGTAATTAGAATTTTCTGCCCTGGCTTTACTTCAAACCCTCTACGAAGAACCATTTTCCCATCTTCGCGTTCCGTAAAAATGGCAGGAACTCCTAGCTGTCTTCCTAATTCGTAAGCTACAATAATGCCACCCATTGCTGGCCCTACAACTATATCTACATCAACGCCTTTTAATTTTTCTACTACTACCGATAGCACTTTCTCTGCTCTATCTGGATATTGTAAGAGTTTTGCACACTGGCAATAACGATTACTATGTTTTCCCGACGACAACAAAAAGTGTCCATCAAGTAATGCTTCCGATTGTTTTAACTGTTCTATAACCATAATTATTAAAATTTAATATAACTCCATTTTGATATATCGAAACTATCTAATCCCGTTGGAAGCGTTGTTACTTCGCCAAACTGAAAAATAGGATAGGTTCCAAATCTAGTAATTTCTTTACCACTATTCATTAGTGCAACATTTGCAGGCAATGGCTGACGTACTCTGTAGCCAGAACGTGGCTCTTGCTTCTTCGATTTTGTGCTCTCAACACTATTATTATTATGTGCATTCACCTCTTTCCAAAAAGTGGTGGGGGTAAGAGGTTCAAATTTTATACTATAATTATAAGCTTGTGCATTTGAAATAGCTTTTGAAAAACCTTGTTGAGGATTAACCGAAAAGGCAGCCACTTCGCCTGCGCGTGGGGTAATATAGAAAGTAAATGTTTCTGACTCCGTTAACGAATAGCCTGTAAAAAGCTGCAAGTAATGGTTCTCCAATTCTTCTAATTCCTTCACCATAAACTCTAATGCTTCTGCCGAATAGGGCACTTCCTGCGATGCAATAAGTATCGCATATTTATCTTTTCTTGCTTTTGTAATTACATCTACAGCTTCTTGCGCTTGGTCTTCAGTCGATTTTGAGACAATTTTCACCTGACTTACTGGCACCTGCGTTACTACGCCTCTTACAACTCTGGTGTCTATGTAGGAGTTTTCCTGCTGAGTGTATGTTTTATCGTAATAATTTTTAAAGAAAGAGGGAATCTCCTTTTCTTCTCTAGCCTCAAAAGTGGCATTGTGCGGTGCATCTAAACCATTATCTTGTTGTAACAAAGTTGATAAAAAATTATTTTCTATTTGTGTTTCCGAAAGATTCACTAAAAAGCATAGATCATTATCTGGAATCACATTCTCGGTTACGGATACTTTTTGCAATGCGTATTGTGTATTGTTGGTTTCTATATAATTATTAATGCCTAACAATTTTTGTGCATAATCTGCAAATATCCCTTTATGATTCGTTACTTTTTGCAATGTAACCTCCACTTTAAATATAGTTTTAGGAAGCTGGTAGTAGAAATGGTGCGCTGATACACTTACATTCTCCTGTTCATTACCTGGGATAATGGACACTGTTGTATTTGTTACTTTTACTTGAGCCACTGTTTCTTGTGCATTAAGGGTTACAACAGAAAAAAGGGCAAATAATAGGAGAATCAGGATTCTATTCATTTTATTATGTTTTGTTTTTATTTTTTCACTTTCTTTTGGGCACTCGTTTTTTTAGTCCCTTTTTTTATAGAATAGGTAGTATTTAATGATGTTGTGCTATTCCAGTTCGCTTGCTTGCCTCTTACTTTCTTATAACCACTTGATTTTTTCTTCACATAGTAACTTTTAGAAGCGCACGAAGTACTTACACCCGCTAAGCACACCACCAATGCAATTATACTGAACCAATAAAAAATAGTTTTTCCTTTCATATTCTCAACATTTTGGCTAGTAGCTTATGGCTAATAGCATATTTATACATTTTTATTTTAGCGGTGCAAAATTACATTTTTTTATGGGAAATGCACCCTCTTCTTCATTTTATTTTCATTATTCTCTCGCATGGTTTCTAGTCGAAGGCAGGTTTTTTCCTTTCAGGCACTACATCATCGCATCCATTTGGGTTCCCAGTATATGCTTCAGGGATCAAGAATTCTTTTCCTGGGTATGTTTCAGGGTCATTAACAGCCTTGTAATACGGTAGTTCAGGGTCGTTATAACATTTCTGCATAAAAGTAGCAAAAACAGGCATTGCGGTACGTGCCCCTTGCCCTAAAGCTGTGGTTCTGAAGTGCACTGCTCTATCTTCGCATCCTACCCATACTCCTGTGGTTAACATTGGGGTATACCCTACAAACCATCCATCTGATTGATTGTCGGTGGTTCCTGTTTTTCCTGCTAATGGGAATTGCAGATCATACATCCCTCTCAGCCTTCTTCCCGTTCCATTATCGACCACACCTTGCATTAAGCGAACCGTTTTGAATGCGGTAATTTGGTCGAGAGCCTCGTTCGTTTCTGGAATGTTACTATATATTACATTACCTGTGTTATCGCATATTTTAGTGTAAAAAATAGGCTCTACATACACCCCGTGATTAGGGAAACAATTGATGGCACCTACTTGTTCTGCCAATGTTAGTTCACAAGCTCCTAAGCAAATGGATGGTAGCGCTGGAATGTGGCTTTCAATACCCATGGCTTTCACCATTTCCACTAATGCTTGAGGGGTATACTTTTTCATAAGAAATGCTGATACGTTATTGAGCGACTGCGCTAAAGCCTCGCCTAACGGGAGCATTTGCCCCTCTTTATAACTGCTCGAGTTTTTGGGAGTCCAGGTTGTTCCTTCTGGAAGATGGAAAGTTACCGGAACATTGGGAACCATGGTGCATGGCGAATAGTCGTCGTTGCGAATAGCTAAGGCATATACATAAGGCTTAAAGGTAGAGCCAACTTGCCTGCGCGACAATTTAACATGGTCGAACTGAAAATGTTTATAATTTACACCACCCACATACGCCTTTACATATCCAGTATTTACATCCATCGACATCATACCACATTGCAAGAATGATTTAATCCAGCGAATAGAATCCATTGGAGACATCAGGGTGTCAATCATCCCTCTATCCCACGTTAACACTTTTGTTTTCACTTTTTTGTTAAATACTTTACGAATTTCCTCTTCTGTAATACCTGCATTTTTCATCTGTAAATAGCGATCAGAGCGTTTCATTGCAGCTGTTAAAATCCTATCTGTTTCTTTATCGGTTAGGTTATTAAAGGGGGCATTTTTCCTCCCTTTTATATGCCTAAAGAACATCGGTTGCAAATATTCGCATACATGCTCATACACCGATTCCTCAGCATATTTTTGCATTCTTGAATCGATGGTGGTATAAATTTTCAAACCATCTCTATAAATATCGTATATGGTTCCATCAGGCTTTGGGTTATTTTGGCACCATTCTCTCAAATCTTGACGAAGATATTCTCTAAAATAGGTAGCCAAACCAGTGGCATGATGCTGCACTGAGAATCTCGACATATCTATA
>CAYJOY010000210.1:0-4382 GCA_964371885.1 uncultured Lentimicrobiaceae bacterium
GCTTTTGGTTATTTTGGGGCTTGTGGTTAGCGCTTTTGAACTGTTTGCAGTTCAAGACAACAAAAACAACCTCGGAATTCAAGACGAAGAAGTAGTAAATGTACTTGATGAAGACATCATTGCTACCGATCCACCTCCCCCACCACCTCCACCTCCTATAGAAGCGAGGCAAGCAGCGGTACTCAAACAAGTAACGGACGCTACTGAAATTAAAATCGAGATTGACTGGAGTCAAAATTTCGATCAAAACGAAGTTGTTGAATATGTACCTGTCGAAATCATTGAACCTAAAATAGAAGATGCTCCTATCCACCACTTTGTAGAACAAGAGCCTGAATTTCCTGGTGGGTTTGCAGGTTTTATAGCTTTCCTTAACAAAACCCTAACCTATCCTGAAGTACCACGCCAGGCTAACATTCAAGGGGTAGTTCAGTTACAATTTGTAGTTGAAGTTGATGGTAGCGTTTCGGGAATTACGGTACTTGCACCACTCTATCCAGATTGCGACAACGAAGCTATTAGAGCACTTAAGGCATCGCCAAAATGGAAACCAGGAAAGCAAAATGGGAAAGCGGTAAGATGTTACTATACTATCCCTGTTACTTTCTCATTAGACTAGAGTTATAATAAAACAACGAACTCATTATTTTAACCAATCGCTCATTTACCATGCAAGTTACCATTAAAAAAGCTGTTGCTGTTAATGGTAACTTTTTTTATCCTCTTATTATTTTACTAGCAATCAGAAATTTCGGAACTAGTAAAAAAGAGACCAGCCTGAACCTACTCCCCCATACTACTCCTTGCTATTTTTGAACCTATAAGAGAGAAAAGAGGCTTACAAAAAACAACAAAATGGCTGCTTCATCAAAAAAAACTTCCAATTTTATATTGTATATTCTTTTTATTCTCATAAAATTAATCATTATCATACCTAAAAGGAAAAATATTAGATTGATAATTAAGACTTAACAATAAAAAAATTTTTTTTTCTGTTTAACGATACATCTCAAAATATTTTTATTATCTTTGCACGTTTTTAACAAAATTATAAAGTAAGATTATGATCTCAAGAAAATCAAAGAAAGGCGACTTAGAAAGCAAACGTGGTTTGTATACCATCATAGGGCTTTTGGTTGTTTTGGGGCTTGTTGTAAGCGCTTTTGAATTATTTGCTATTCAAGATAACTCAAAAGACGTCGGAATTCAAGATGAAGAAGTAGTAAACGTTCTCGATGAAGATGTAATTGCTACCGATCCTCCTCCTCCACCTCCTCCTCCACCAGCTGAAATACAAGAAGCGGTATTGAAACAAGTAGAGGATGATGTTGAAGTAGAAGTAGAATTTGACTTCAGTCAGGATTTCGATCAAAACGAAGTGATTGAATACGAACCTATCGAAATAATTGAAACAGAGGTAGAAGAGGCTCCTATTCACCGTTTCGTGGAAGATCAACCTGAATTTCCAGGTGGGTTTGAAGCTTTTATTGCTTTCCTTAACAAAACGTTAGTGTATCCAGAAGTACCTCGCCAAGCAAACATACAAGGTACTGTCCAGCTGGAGTTTGTAGTTGAAACTGATGGTAGCGTTTCGGGAATTAAAGTTCTAGCGCCACTATACCCAGACTGCGATAACGAAGCCATTAGAGCTTTGAAAGCGTCTCCTAAATGGAAACCTGGTAAACAAAATGGAAAAGCAGTAAGATGTTACTATACTATCCCTGTTACTTTCTCATTAAACTAAGAAGAATATAAAAAGAGGAATACCTAATTCCATACCCCAACATCTAGAACATAAGTTACCATTAGCAACGCAATAGCAACTAGTGGTAACTTTTTTATTAAAATATAAAAAGAACGTTTAACCTAATTTTAAGATTTTGAAACACAGTTTACATTTTTTTGCATTTATCCTCTCATCCTTACTTCTTGCATCATGTACTCCAAATAAAAGTGAAGATACGGTTGTAGAGCCTAAGGCTATTGAAGAGGTTATTGAGTATCCAAGCATTATTATTGATACTAACATCACCACATCAATACAAGAAACCACCTCTTTGTACCCTATTTCTAAAATGGCGTTAGAGGAATTTCTCAATATAGCTCAAGAGTACGAGGGGGTAAAACCTACAGTAGTGGCTCCATTTCCTACTGATTGGGGGGCTATTGGTTTTGAACGACTCCCCGACGGACGCGAAATGCTCCTTGTTCAATCGGAAAACCGAGAGTGGAAATACATTATTATTACCACGGGTTACGGTGTGCAACGGGTGCTCGACGCCTTCCCGGTAGCGCTTAACTTGGCTATATTAAACGACGATGTACTCGAAACAGAAATATGGAGCACAGAACGCACCGACGATGGAAAATTTCTTGTGAATAAACAGTACGAATGGACTCGCTCCGTTGAAGAGGTTAACTACGACGACGTTGCCATTGATCCCTCTGCTTTTAACAGAAAGGAAAGAAAGTTAGACACTTACGCTATTAATGAGTTAGGACAAATTGAGTATACAGAGCAAGAAAATACCCTCCCCTATTCGGCTGCCATTTTCTACTTCGCCCCCTCTAAAAAACCCATTGAATGGGATGAGGATGCTGAAATGTTAAAGGCGTTCTGTGAAGATAATGCCATCATATTTGCTGAATACTACGAAAATTTTGAAAACATTACTATCACCGATTATAAATTTAATGAAATTACAACTGTAGACTTGTCGCCTTACATTAGTGCCGATAGTGTAGGTATTATATTAATGCAACACGATCAAGCGCCTAAAAACATCCCTTTTGGCAACTACGAGCGGATGAGAATTGAACTATTACGCTACTTCAAAATTATGATGGTAAACGAATACCTAGAAACTCCATAACTAACAGTATTGAAATTCTAAATAATTATTAATTAAATACATACTTATGAAAAAAGTTTATATTGTAGCTGCTAAACGTAGCGCAATAGGTAAAATGCTAGGCTCACTCTCAGGATTAAGTGCAGCAGAACTCGCCTCTCAGGTGATGAAAGATATTCTCAACCACACTAAAATCGATCCTTCGGAGATAGATGAGGTAATTGGAGGTTGTGTATTAACAGCAGGCAATAGACAAGGGGTAATTCGTCAAGCGGCACTGTTAGCGGGCATTCCAAGCGAAGTACCTGCTTACACCCTTAACATGATTTGCGGAAGCGGTTTGAAAGCAGTTATGAATGGGTACCAATCTATAATGACTGGCACTGCCGAAATAGTGCTAGCAGGCGGTACCGAAACCATGTCGAACGCTGGTTTTGTACTAGGTGGTCAAGTAAGAAATGGGGTTAAGATGGGCAATCTTAACGCTATTGACCACATGGTTTGCGACGGTTTAACCGATGGCTTAGGAAACTATCACATGGGAATAACAGCAGAAAATATTGCCGAAAAATATAATATTAGTAGGGAGGAGCAAGATGAATTTGCGGCATATTCGCAACAAAAGGCAATACACGCCACTGATAGCGGCTACTTTAAAAACGAGATTACACCTATAGAGGTTAAGATGAAGAGAGAAGTGGTTACTTTCGATACCGACGAATTTCCTAATCGCAGTACAAACATTGAAAAGCTGGCGAAATTACGCCCAGCTTTCACGAAAGAGGGGACAGTAACAGCGGGTAATGCTTCAGGTATTAACGACGGTGCTTCGTTTACTTTGCTAGTATCTGAAGAGAAACTGAAAGCATTAGGTCTTACTCCGCTAGCGGAGATAGTAGCTATTGGGCAAGGAGGGGTAGATCCCACTATTATGGGATTAGGTCCTGTTCCTGCAGTAAGAATGGCTCTTAAAAACGGCGGGCTCAAACTTGATGAAATAGAGCTTCTGGAGCTAAACGAGGCCTTTGCTGCACAAGCTATTGGTGTGGCTATGGAGCTATCGAATGAGCACGGTGTGAGCAGAGAGTGGTTAAAAGAACGCACTAACATTAACGGAGGCGCTATTGCCATTGGGCACCCTATTGGGGCATCGGGCAACAGAATATTGGTAACCCTTATTCACTCACTTATTCGTGAAAACAAAAACATAGGGCTTGCGTCGCTATGTATTGGCGGAGGTATGGGAACCGCTGTAATAGTAAAAAAATGCAATTAAGGGGACATCTCGTGAATTTGTGGGGCAAAATGGTAAAATGCTAGTCGTGGCACCTCCCCCTTTTTGAATTCGAGATACGAATTATACACTAACCAGTCGCCTACATTAAAGTAGGCGGCTTTTTTTATAGGGTATTGCATCACTACATGCCTATGTCCAAAGACAAAAAGTTCAATTTCACTATTTTCCTTTAATTGAGCTTCACAATAAACAATGAGATGTTCTTTCTTTTCATCAAAAACTTTGATAATACT
>CAYJOY010000211.1:0-4370 GCA_964371885.1 uncultured Lentimicrobiaceae bacterium
TGAAGTACATTGCACCATTCGTTTCGCTCATTCATAGCGTCGATTCTTTATCGCTATTACAAGAAATAAATAAACAAGCGCAAAAAAACCATAGAGTAATAAATTGTTTGTTGCAGTTTCACATCGCCGAAGAGGATACAAAATTTGGTCTCTCTGTAGAGGAAGCCCGTGAGTTGCTAACCAGCGATACGTATAACAACATGCAAAATGTTAAGATATGCTGGGTAATGGGAATGGGTACTTTTATTGACGATGCCTCGCAAACCACCCGCGAGTTTGCTCATCTTAAAGAGATATTCGAGCTCTTGAAAAGGGAGTTTTTTTCGCAACAAAACGATTTTATTGAAATATCGATGGGAATGACCGACGATTACCCAATAGCCATAGCACAAGGAAGCACAATGATAAGAGTGGGAAGCGCCATTTTTGGAAATAGATACTACCATTAAATAATTGAAAATGAACAAAAGCAAAACAAAGTAGCACTATCAATACCATGGTTTATCTACGATATTGATGCTTGTTAAAAAAAACAACGTGTATGAAAAAATTACTGTTACTCATTTTAACTTGTTGTTACTGTTCTGTTTTTGCTCAAAGCACCCCCGACGATATTCTTCAGCAGAAAGAGACCTTGAAAACGTTTTCAGACAGTGCCCTTTCGGTTACAGTGGAGGTAATGCCCGCTGTAATAAATTCTCCATTTTCGGAGTACAAAGGGATGTTACTCTCCGATTCGACGTTTGTTTTTACCGCGCTGCATTCGAATGAGATTGCCGATAACGAACAGTTTTTTACCCCTTTCTGGATGACCAAAATGTATAGCGCAACACTCACAATTAGCGGGTTTACTACCCCTAAACCGTTTTCTAAAAATATCAATCATAAGAACTACTACACCACCAATTTCACTTTTAATAAAGCTGGCGATGAGGTTTACTTTACGCGCTGCATAAAAAACAATGCACTAGAATTGCAATGCCATATTTGCAAAAGTAAATATAAAAATGGCGAGTGGGGGAAGTCGGAGAAATTACCCTCTATCATTAACTCACCCAACAATAACACTACATTTCCCCACCTGGTGGAAAAAGAGAATTATAAGGCGCTTTATTTTTCTTCAAATCGTGATGATGGAAATGGTGGGTTGGATATTTGGTATGCCATAATAGATGGCGATGAGTATCAAACCCCCATTAATTTAGGAGACTATATCAACACAGAAGGGAATGAGATAACCCCTTACTACGATGAAGAGGAGTCGAAACTCTATTTTAGCTCCGATTCTTGGTTTGGATTTGGTGGCTACGATGTTTTTTATAGCGAAGGGGCGTTGTCGCAATGGAAAAAGGTGAAAAATGCTGGCCCTCCCATCAATTCGGAGTACAACGATTTCTATTTTCTATTTAACAATTTTAACAGAAACGGCTATTTCTCCTCCAATCGCCCCAATCAATTGCACCGTAGCCCTGATAATTGTTGTAACGATTTGTTTGCATTTCGGTGGAATGAAGAAGAGAAGGATACACTAATTGTGAAAGATACGATAACGCCAGTTGAAATGCACCCTCCTCTGCCTATCTTGTATTTTGCCAACGACCAGCCCAATCCAAGAACTACGCAAACCACAACCAACGAGAATTATGCCACCTTGCTGGCCAATTATTTGTTAATGAAAGATGAGTATGTTTCTAAGGCAGCACTGTTGGCGAAGGAGCAGAAGGAAGAGGTAACATCTTCAATGCAAACTTTTTTTCAAGATTCTGTAATACAAGGATATAAAAATTTAGAATTGCTCTCGAAGAGATTGGTCAAATCGTTACAAAACGGCTACAAAATTACATTAGTTATACAAGGCTATGCGAGTGCGTTGCACCATTCACAATACAACGGCTACCTTTCGCAGCGGAGAATTGTGAGTGTAATTAACTATTTTAAAGCCTATAACAACGGAGTGCTTCTCCCTTATATCGAAAATGAATCGTTGTTGTTTATAGAAGAGCCATTCGGAAGCGAAAAAGCGAAAAATGCCACAAAAAATGAAAATAGAGATAAGAAAAATGGGGTCTATTCATTACCCGCTTCATTAGATAGAAAAATAGAAATAAAGGAGCTTTGGCAAGAATAACCTCCCCTCTTTTGATTTAAAAGGAGCAAAATAACCCATTTCTCTTTGAGATAATAATGGTAAATAACCCCATTTTCGTACGGATAGATATAAACATACATTCTCTTCTTTTTTAGTATACGATATATGAAGAAAAAAGTGTATTTTCGCGGCTCTTAAAAATCTTAAATAAATACTTTATAATTATGAGTTTATCAGTTGAACAGATCACCGAATTGCTAGACGGTACAATAGTAACAGGAAAAGAATATGCCCAACGAAAGATTGATGCGGGTTTTGCATCAGATTTAATGAGCGACGTGCTTACGCTTAAATCGGAAAAAGAAATTTTGTTAGTTACAGGGCTTGCCAATATGCAAACCATTAGAACGTGCGAAATGTCGGAGATAAGAACCATTTTGTTTGCTCGCGGTAAAAAAGTAACCGAAGATATGATAGAGTTAGCGGAAGAGAATGAGATGGTACTCATTGAAACAAACTACTCGATGTTTCGCTCGGTAGGACTTCTGTTTAATCAAATGCTTAATCCTGTATATTAGAAAATTATGAATATTCAATTTGAAGTAGAGGGTGGCGATTTTACCAATGCGGGTACAGCATCGAGCCAAGTAAAAAAAATGATGAAGCAAATAGGGGTAGACCCAGCTATTGTAAAGCGTACTGTAGTAGCACTTTACGAGGCTGAGGTGAACATTGTGGCACACGCATACAGTGGCACTATTTTTGTAGAAATTGATGAAGAGAAGATATATATTAAGTTAGAAGATAAAGGTCCTGGCATTCCCGATATAGCGCAAGCCATGACAAAAGGGTATTCTACCGCTTCGCCGAAAGTGCGCGAAATGGGTTTTGGTGCAGGAATGGGGCTCCCTAACATGCAAGCCAATATCGATAATTTACAAGTAAACTCGGAGGTAGGGGTAGGTACAACTGTTGAAATGACCAACTACTTCGCTTCGTAAACAGACGCAATTTTAGTAAGATGGAAGCTTTTCACCATGCCCTGAAATTTAAATATGAGTTGTGTATAGGTTGCTCACACTGTACAAGTATCTGCCCAACAAGTGCTATTCATGTGGCAGAAGGAAATCCTATTCTCGACCCAAACCGCTGTATTGATTGCGGAAAATGTTATACCGTTTGCCCAGTAAATGCTATATACATCGAACAAGACGACTTTCAAACCATCTACAACTATAAATATCCGGTTCTTCTAGTTCCTTCTATATTTTCAGCTCAGTTTAATGAGAAAATTAGCAACAAAGCAATTCTATCGGCCATATATTACACAGGCTTTAAAAAAGTGTATGAGGTAGAACGCTCGGTGTCGGTTCTAAAAGAAAAAATGAACGATATGATGAACGATGAGCGCGATGAGTCGCCATTAATATCTTCTTATTGTCCTGCGGTGGTGCGACTTATACAAGTGAAATATCCATCGCTCGTCAACAACCTCTGCTTAATAAAGCCTCCGTTAGATGTTACGGCTATGTATATAAGGAAGAATTTAACTGAGAAGGTGGGCATCCCGCCCGAAGATATTGGCATTTTTTATGTAGCACCGTGCGCTGCAAAAATTGCCGCAATAAAATCGCCAGTGGGAGAAGAGAAATCGCCAATTGATGGCGCCATTAATATGAATTATCTGTTTAATAAAGTGCTCCGTGTTATTAAGCAAGGAGAGTATAAAATGAACGATATTGAGTCCGATTTTTATACCTTAGATAAAGAAGAACTGCATTGGGTACTCACTGGTGGCGAGGTGGGGGTGCTCGAAAAAGGGAGAAATTTAGCCATTGATGAAATACATAATGTTTCTGAATTTCTAGAAAAAGTAGAAAATGAGGAAGTAGAAGGAGTAGATTTTCTTGAGCTTAGAGCGTGCGATGAGAGCTGTGCAGGAGGGATATTATGTGCTGGAAATCGGTTTTTAATAGCTGAACGACAACGTAATAGAGCGAAAGCAAGAAAGAGCAAAGTGTTGCAAAACAAAAATATAGATAACTATAAAACCGAGTTGTTGCAAAATATAAAAGTAGGGAAAGTGCAACCTCGTTCAATGGATAAGCTAGACGATAACATGGCAGTAGCTATGCGTAAAATGAGAAAATCGTTCGAAATAAACAACCACCTTCCACAAGTTGATTGCAGAATATGCGGCTATCAAACCTGTAAAGAATTGGCGAATGCCATCGTAAATAACGAAGCCGAAATTTCGCAGTGTATTTTCGTGCAACGTATT
>CAYJOY010000212.1:0-4357 GCA_964371885.1 uncultured Lentimicrobiaceae bacterium
ATACGGAGCCCCTACCCTGCAACAAAATGATACCATACCAGCAGGAAAAACATTAACCATCGAAACTGGAAAAGTGCTCACTATTCAAGAAGGGGATACCTTAACCAATCTCGGAACAATAATCAACCTAGGGGGTACACTCTTGAACCACGGCGCCGTAACAGGTGCTGGAACTGGCTCAGCAACCTTTAATGTGGCCTTCCATTACCAAACCCAAAAAGACACCCTAAACTTTGGGATAAATAGTGTTATCCCTATCGATTCTGTCCCTATTACACTTAATGAAAGTGCTTTAGATTGGTCTACAAAACCCAACGAAATACATGATTGGAACTTTGTTACCAGCACCGTTACTCAAGATACCACACTATACGGACGATGGACAGAAAAAGAGGAGTTTAAATTCCAGGTAAAGGTTAATGCAGGGGAAACTTTCTATATCCCTCTCTCGGGTGCTAGAGGAGAGGCTAATCTAACCTACCACTGGAACATCAACTGGGGCGACGGCAGCAATAACGAGACCGTTTCCAGCAGTGGAGTTGCACCAGGAACTTCCTCAGCTGGTATACCACACACCTATACCGTTACAGATTCTAACACCTTTACCATTACCATTACCCCAAAAAGTAGCAGCGAGGCTTGGTTGAGAGCGTTTGGGTTTGATAATAACGAAACTGGAGCTAATGCCCAAACCAACAAAGATAAAGTAGTTGCCATTCTTTCAGGTTTCACCCCAAAAATGACCCGAACTACTGCCCAGCTAAGCAGTACAACAAATCTACCCTCTTATGAGTGGAGTTATACCTTTTTTGGATGTACAAACTTAACAAACACTGGCTCTGGTTTTGCCTACGGATGGGAGGATATTACCGCCGTGGGGAATAATTTTGCAGAGTCTCTCTTTTCTAAATGCACCTCGTTAGATAGCATGAATACAGTATTTAACCTTCCTACCGAATTAACCTCCGCAGGCACTGCTTTTGCAATGGAGATGTTCTCTGAGTGCACCTCTTTACGAAACATGAATAATGTGTTTAATCTCCCCCAAAATTTAACTTCGGTGGGCGCTAGTTTCGCTGCCAGAATGTTTTATGAATGTACATCGTTAGAAAGTATGAATACGGTGTTTAATCTTCCGCAAGAATTAAATACTTTTTTGCCTTTGAGTTTAAACTTTGCAAGCAGTATATTTGAAGATGCAGGCAGCAGCTTTGTGATTAATGAAGTGTTTAAATTTCCGAAAGTAGGCAACGCTAGTTCAACTGATTTTGAGAATGTATTCCTACGCACGAACCTCGCCCCCAACCAACTGCGCAGTGCCCTCTCTATTATTAATGGGAATGATACACCTTCACTCCCAAAATCCACTTTCACTGGCCAATCGGCGGCATTCTTAGATTATAACTACATCCCTACCAACTGGGGTGGACCAACAACTCCGTTAACCGCCACCCACCAAGTGGCATTTGTAACCACGCTGGGCATTCCATTTAATCAAGCCATTGATACCTTCCCAGCTGGTAATAACCAAACTATTACTGCTCCAACACCCACTTCAAAATATTTTATTTTCGAAGGGTGGTACACCGATAGAAATTATACTACTGCCTGGGACTTTGCCACCAGCACCGTTACCCAAGACACCACCCTATACGCACGTTGGAAAGAAGCATTTAAATTCCAAGTAACCGTTACCGATGCCGATAGAACCTTTGCTATTCCCCTTTCGGGCAACAATGGAACAGTTGACACATACAATTGGAACATCAACTGGGGAGATGGTATTATTGAAAACTTATCCGATGCTCAAACCCCAGTGAGTGGCTATGGCATCGAACACATCTATACCGTTACAGATTCCAACACCTTTACCATTACCATTACCCCTATTGGTAGCACCGACGCTTGGTTTAGGGCATTTGGGTTTGGACTATCAACTTATGGAGGTGCTGGTCTTTTAACAAACAGGGCTAAAGTTACCGCTATCTTATCTGGCTTTACCCCTTTAATGACCCGTACGCAAGCAGAAATAGATGCCCCGTTAGGTACTCAACCTCATAACGAGTGGAGCAATGCGTTTGTAAGTTGTCATAATTTAAAGTCTACAGGCTCTGGTTTTGCATACGGCTGGGATAATGTTAAAAAAGTAGGAAACAATTTTGCCGCTGCTCTTTTTTACGATTGCCGTTCCGTAGAAAATATGGATGTACATTTTAATTTACCACAGCAACTTGATTCTGTTGGAGGCACCTTTGCCTCAAGCATTTTCGGCGGTTGCAGGGAATTAAAAGGGATGAACACCGTATTTAACCTTCCTCAAGACATTGTAGTTGCAAGCGAGTTTTTTGCCAGTTCTCTATTTGCAGGATGTAGTAAATTTGCAACTATGAACGCAGTATTTAATTTACCACAGCAACTCGATTCAGTTGGTCATAGTTTTGCTGAATCCATGTTTTATAATTGTGATCAACTTACATCAATGAATGAGGTGTTTAACTTGCCGCAACAGCTCACCTCGGTAGGTGAAGATTTTGGGAGGGACCTTTTTTCAGGAGCAAGTGTAAATGACAACCTTATCATCAATAGCGTTTTTAAATTCCCAAAAGTAACTAACGTTGATAGAGTTGGAGCTTTTGCAAACGTTTTCGACGGCACTGGTCTCGCCGCCAATCAAACGCGCACAGCACTCTCTATAATTAATGGGAATGATACACCTACTTCGCTAAAAAATACTTTCAAAGAGCAATCGGCAGCTTTCTCAGATTATAACGACATCCCTACCAACTGGGGTGGACCAAATAATCCATTATCCACCTATAAAGTGGCGTTTGTAACTACGCAAGGAATCCCATTTGCTCAGCCTATTGATACTTTCCCCGCACAAAGTGGCGAAACTATTTCTCCCCCTGAAGAGCCCACCACTGCCCATAATTTTGTTTTCGATGCCTGGTACGCCGATAGCAATTTTGTGAATGAATGGAACTTCGCCACCAGTACCGTTACCCAAGACACCACCCTTTACGCAAGGTGGACATTAAAAGAGGAATTTAAATTCGAAGTAACCGTTACCGATGCCGATAAAACTTTCGCCATTCCGCTTTCGGGAGCTAATGTTGCGCCCAATTTATCCTACCACTGGCACATCAATTGGGGAGACGATCAGACGATAACTGTCTCCAACTCTGATTCTGAAGCTGTTCAATCAGGGAGCTACTCGGAAGGTATAACACACACCTATACCGTTACAGATTCTAACACCTTTACCATTACCATTACCCCCGCAGGCAGCGACGAGGCTTGGTTGAGGGCGTTTGGGTTTACGAGTAATGAAATTGGAGCTAATGCGCAAACAAACAAAGGTAAAGTAACCGCCATTCTTTCAGGCTTTACCCCGAAAATGACCCGTACTACTGCACAGTTAGAGAATCCCACTGGCGAACAACCTGATTACGAGTGGTACCGTACTTTTTATAATTGTAAAAACTTAAAAAATACAGGCTCTGGTTTTGCCTACGGCTGGGATAATATTACCCGCGTAGGTCGCACATTTGCAAGTCAACTGTTTCGCTATTGTGAATCATTAGATAGTATGAATTCGGAGTTTAATCTTCCCCAAAATTTGATAACTGTAGAGACTAATTTTGCTAGCTATATGTTTAGCAGCTGCTCCTCGTTAGATAGCATGAACTCGGTGTTTAACCTGCCCGCCAACATTACCTCTTCGGTGGGAGACCTTTTTGCAGCAGAAATATTTAGCAATTGCACTTCGTTAAAAACTATGAATTTGGTGTTTAATCTGCCCGCAGGCATAACCTCTGCGGGAGACTATTTTGCATCATGGATGTTCATGTATTGTTCACAATTAGAAAGTATGAGCGAAGTGTTTACTTTTCCACAAAATATAGATTCTGTAGGGAATGATTTTGCCTCTTCGTTGTTTGATAACTGCAAGAAGCTAGAGCGCATGAACAATGTGTTTAATCTTCCTATGGCCCTTCACACCGTAGGGAGCAGTTTTGCGAGCAGCATGTTTAACAATTGTGATAATCTTTCTGCAATGAACGACATATTTACGCTCCCTCCCCACATTACAAAAGTGGGGAGCTCTTTCGCTCAAAAAATGTTTAACAGCTGTGAAAATTTAGATACAATGAATAGCGTGTTTAATTTTCCACAACAACTCACCACGGTAGGTGAAAGATTTGCTTCATACCTATTTTTTAGAACCGGAATGAATAATGACATGCTAGTAATAAACGAAGTGTTTAAATTCCCAAAAGTAAACGATGTGGATACTACTAATGCTTTTCAATCAGTTTTCGAAGGCGCAGGTCTTAAGGTTAACCAACCCCGCAGT
>CAYJOY010000213.1:0-4333 GCA_964371885.1 uncultured Lentimicrobiaceae bacterium
TGGCTGAGAAATGAATATAGTTCAGGTTCAGCCTCCGATAAAGAGGAATTGCGTCATATAGAAAGGGGCAAAACGCCTACTTGGGGGCAAAATACCACTTTCTTGAGAACATATCAATTAGGCTACATGTATTTCAGATATTTTATGTGGAATTTCTCAGGCCGACAAAACGATTTACAAGGGCGTGGTGATATACATAACGGTAACTGGATATCGGGAATCCCATTTGTAGACGATAAATTAGTGGGTAATCAGTCCGACTTACCAGCTACGTTAGATAGACCTGGTAACAACAAATATTACATGTTGCCTCTACTGCTAGGTATTATAGGAATGATATGGTACTCCTCTCGCGACGGCAAAAACTCATTTGTAGTGGGGCTATTATTTGTAATGACAGGTATTGCCATTGCATTCTACTTAAATATGTACGCATTCCAGCCTAGGGAACGCGATTATGCCTTTGCCGCATCGTTCTATGCCTTCTCTATTTGGATAGGGTTTGGAGTGTTCGCCATCATTAGCCTTCTCGAAAAAATCAAAAATAATAAAATGCAGCTTGCTTCAGCTACTTTAGTAACACTCCTTTGCTTAGGATTAGTGCCAGGTATTATGGCGCAACAAAACTGGGACGACCACGATCGTAGTAATAGATATACAGCGGTTGCAATCGCGAAAAACTACTTAGACTCATGCGCCCCTAACGCTATTATATTTACATTAGGCGACAATGATACTTTCCCCCTTTGGTATGTACAAGAGGTAGAAGGATATCGTACCGATGTGAGAGTGTGTAACTTATCGCTGTTTAATGCACAATGGTATATCGATCAAATGAAGCGTAAAGCTTATCAGTCGGACCCACTGCCTATCACATTCACTTGGGAACAATATAAAGATGGTACGCGCGACCAGTTAATTTTAGATCAAGCAAATGGAAACTATACAGATATTAAACAGTTTGTAGATTTTATCAAACAACCAAAATACGATCAACGTTTCCTACTCTTTAAAGATGGGTACGCAGGAGCAATAACTAATGTGCCTGCAAGCTTCTCTCTAAATGTAGATAAACAAAAAGTGCTTGAAAATGGTACTGTTAGTATTGAGGATAGTGCCTTAATAGTAGATAAAATTACATGGAATCTGCCTGGTAGCCAGCAAGTAAATGTAATAAAATCTTACATTATGATGATGGATATTCTTGCTCATAACAACTGGGAAAGACCTATTTATTATGCCTCTACTATTGGTTCAGAAGGGTTCTTCGGACTAGAAGATTATTTCCAATTAGATGGTTTAGCCTATCGATTAGTACCTATTCGCACCCCTAGAGTACGTGGTAACATGGGAAGAATTGATACAGATATACTATACGACAAAGTGATGAATACTTTTAATAATCACGCACGTGTCGACAAAATGAATAACCCAGAGGTAGAAGAAAAGGAGGTGCATCCATATCTTTGGGGTGGATTCAACGATCCAAGAGTCTATAATAATGAAGATAATACACGATTGTTCCCGCTAATGCGACAGTTACACCAACGTCTGAGCGAGCAACTATTGGCAGAAGGCGATAAGAAACGTGCCGAAGAAGTGTTAAATCATGGTAATGTATTGTTAGATAATAATGTAGTGCCTTATATCACTTTAACACAGTTAGGAAATGCTTACAATAGTATCGCCTATTTAGAAGCCTATTTTAAAATTGGAACAGAATCCGCAAATGAAAAAGGGCTCGAAATGTCGAGAGAAATGATCGAAGATATAAAAGAAACATTCGATTGGCTCAATAACTCTAACGATAGAACAAGAAAAATTCACACAGAAACCATTGAATATGCCATGGTTCTTTTAGCGCAGTTCGAATTATTGGTTCCAGTAAATCAACGTGCTTTACTCGCTCCTCAATTTGCAGAAATTAAGTTAGGAGTAACAGGCGAAAATTACTTGAAAGAGATGGAAGTAAGAGCTAAAAGAGGGCTAGAAAGATTACATGAAGACCAAAACGAATTGGTAGAATGTTTCCGCGATTTAGCGAGTATGCAAACACTGGTGAACATGATTGCTGATACTGAAATGACACAAAAAATAGATGAAGTAATAGACCAAACGTTAGATGCATTACGAGCGGTTAACGCCGACTTTGCAAACCAAGTAGAAAATGTACTTTTTCCCGAAAGAAACAATAACGTATTAACCCAAGCAGAATAATATTAACCCTAAAATATAGAAATTATGAAAAATATTGTTGTCGGAATCGACTTTTCAGAAAGTTCAAAAAATGCACTTAAACATGCTGTTGCTACAGCAATACGTTTTAAAGTTCCCATACACCTAGTGTGGGTAAAAACCCCTGGAAGTTCGTCAGAATTATTAAAAGGAAATGATATTCAAGCCATCGCAGAAGAAAAATTAGATGAACTGCTAGTAGAGGTACACCGCGAAGCTGATGACATCTGTGTACAAAGGGTAATCCTACAGGGTAAACCTTACGATGAGATATGTAAGTATGCTAATAACTTACAAGGAGCACTCATCGTAATAGGTTCACACGGAATGTCGGGTTATGAAGAAAGAAACATCGGGGCTAATACATATCGTATTGTAACTTTGGCAAAATGCCCAGTACTATCTATCCGTTTGAATACTCATATAGGAAGAGACCTTACACACATTATGGTACCTATTGATGCAAGTTTCGAAACTCTACAGAAAGTGTATCATGTAATACAATTTGCAAAAGCATTTAATGCAAAACTGATACTGCTAGGAACTTATACTAGTAGCGATATGGAAACAAAACACGTAGTAAATATCCATTTACGCCAAGCACAAAGTATGTGCGACGAAGCCGCTGTGAGATATGAAACTACTACCGTTTCAATTAGAGGTAACGTTTGTAAATCATTAATTGAGTACGCTATAACAGCAGATGTAAACCTGTTAGCCATTATGAGAGATGAAGAGGAGGAGTTCGCAGATCTATGGTTAGGCTCAACAACACGCCGACTACTTTCTAATACTCCAATGCCTTTGCTAATTGTTCCAAATGTAAATCACTTCCAAGTAAGTAAATAATTTTGAAAATGGAGTCTTCTGAATTGTTAAAAAAGGTTCGCAAAATAGAAATCAAGACGAGATCGCTCTCGCAACAAATATTCTCAGGCCAATACCACAGCGCTTTCAAAGGGCGTGGTATGGCCTTTAGTGAGGTGAGAGAATACCAATTTGGCGACGATATTCGCGCTATCGATTGGAATGTTACAGCGCGCTTTAACAACCCTTACGTGAAAATTTTTGAAGAAGAACGTGAGCTAACCGTTATGTTGTTGATTGATGTAAGTGGATCTAATAATTTCGGAACCATCGTACAACAAAAAATTGAACTCATCACCGAATTGGCAGCAGTACTCTCTTTTTCTGCAATACAAAATAATGATAAAGTAGGGGTCATATTCTTTAGTAATAGTGTAGAAAAATTTATTCCCCCTAAAAAAGGAAGAAGCCATATCTTAAGAATAATCAGAGAGTTAATAGATTTTCAACCCACAGAGTCTACTACAAACATAGCAGAAGCTTTGCGTTATCTCACAAATGCTATTAAGAAGAAGTGTACAACATTCCTAATTTCAGATTTCGTGAACTCTAATGCAGAACAAGCACTCGCCATCGCGGCAAATAAACACGATTTAGTGGCTCTCCAAATTTTAGATAAACACGATGCTAAGCTCCCTAATTTAGGATTGTTACAAGTGTTAGACCCAGAAACTCATAAAACAGTAATGATAGACTCGTCTAATACTGCAACTCGAAAGTGGTATGAGAAATGGTGGAATGATGAGATGAAAAAATCTGAAACTCAATTCAAAAAGTCGGGAGTTGATTTCGCGAAAGTATATACAGGGTCAGATTACGTGAAACCGCTTTCAGAACTGTTTCAAAGAAGAAGCACTTAACGCTTATCCTAATTGTGAATATATACAACCTCTCTAAACAATTACTGTCTACCAAAAAGAACCATACCCTACGCCCGATTGTAAAAATAACGCTAATGGGAATGCAGCTAGGTATGGCTGTTATGATTCTTGCTTTTGCAATAACAGCAGGTTATAAACATGAACTTAGAAGTAAATTGTCGGCAATAGCCTCTGATGTGAAAATATCAACATTGCAAGAGAATCAAACCTTCGAAAATGAACCCTTCCAGAAAACACAATCTTTCATATCGGAAATAGAGTCGCATAAAAATATAACTAATGCGCAGTATATTGCCACTAAAGTGGGCGTGCTTAAAGCGGAAGATCAAGTAGAAGGAATAGTTTGTAAA
>CAYJOY010000214.1:0-848 GCA_964371885.1 uncultured Lentimicrobiaceae bacterium
GTTTTTCTAATTGGCAGTTTAGAATGTCATCAGGAAGGGGAAAAAATAAGAGATGTTTTAACATTTTTTAACTATAAAATAGTAGAACTTTACCAAGGTCCACTTTTCGATGGTGGAAGTTTGTTCTTTTGGCAAAAATAATGTATCTTTGCTGCCCTTAATTATAATCTTAATTACTATTTATGAAGAGTTATCAAAATAACCATTTCTTTTTAATAGCTGGTCCATGTGTTATTGAAAATGAAAACATTACTATGAGTATTGCTGAGCATTTGGCTTCTATTACAGAAGAGTTGCAGATGCATTTTTTCTTTAAAGCCTCTTTCAAAAAAGCTAATCGTTCCTCCATTTATTCGTATACAGGGATGGGCGACGATGAAGGTTTGCAGATATTAAGAAAGGTAAAAGAGCAGTTCGAACTTCCCATTGTAACCGATATTCACACTGTAGAAGATGCAGAGAAGGCGGCAGAAGTGGCCGATGTTTTGCAGATTCCAGCGTTCTTATGTCGCCAAACCGACCTTATTCAGGCTGCTGCCAAAACAGGAAAAGTGGTAAATATAAAAAAAGGTCAGTTCTTATCGGCGGAAGCGATGCGTTATGCCGTTGAGAAAGTGCGCTGCATGGGGAATCCACAAGTAATGATAACGGAACGTGGAACCACTTTTGGATACCACGACTTGATAGTAGATTTCAGAGGAATTCATGAGATGAAGTCGAACGATTGCCCAGTGGTGCTCGATTGTACCCACTCGCTGCAACAACCCAACCAACCCGGAGGTGGAACGGCAGGACTACCACAATTCGTAGAAACATTGGCGCGCGCAGCTATCGCCACAGGCTTCGAT
>CAYJOY010000214.1:858-4325 GCA_964371885.1 uncultured Lentimicrobiaceae bacterium
GAAACACATCCAGACCCCCAAAGTGCATTTTCGGATTGTGATAATATGTTGCCATTAAACAAAATGAAACCGATGCTAGAAAGATTATTAAAAATAAGAAACGCAATAATGAGCCAAGAATAAGGGGTGTATGGAGGTTTGTAAACCTCTTTGCTAGCATGGTAATTGCAAAAAACGATACATCAATAAAATATAGTGAGTAAAACATGAAATAATGGATACAAATAAAAGAATTTTTCCAATCTTAGTGGGCTTGGGAGTTATGTGCTTTTTAGGATGGTATTTTTTCGATGTCCTCGTATATATATTTTTTGCCATACTATTCTCTATCATGGGTACGCCCATCATGGGCCTTCTGTCTAAAATAAAAATTAAAAATAGAACCCTCTCCACTTCAGCCTCTGCGTTTATTTCGCTTATATCGCTAATAACCTTAATGTCATTAGCTTTATACTATATTATTCCCGCTTTTGTATCTCAAATTAACGCTTTAACCTCGGTTAACCTCGATAATTTTTCAACGCAATTCTCGGTCTGGTTTGCCGATTTCGACCGATTCCTTCATGAGAAAAATTTACTGCCTGTCGATAAAAGCCTAAGTGCTTTCTTTATAGAACAAGGGCAGAACTATTTGTCTACTATCAAGTTCTCGAATATAGCGAGTAACTTGTTTTCATTTACAGGCGCTGTTTTCCTTTTTGTTTTTTCAGTTATTTTCCTCTCCTATTACTCATTAAAAGATCAGAGAATATTTTTTAAAATGTTGGAAAATTGGTTGCCATCTCACTTTAAAGGGAGTTATAACAACATATTGGCTGCCATAAAAACGCAGGTAGTACGTTATTTTAATGCAGTTATTCTCGACGATATTGCGCGCGGTGCCATGGTTTTTTTGGCGTGTTGGATATTTGGTATCCCTAATCCACTATTGCATGGTGTTATTGCTGGTATCCTTAATACCATTCCGTACGTAGGGACGCTCATTTCGTTTGCAATCAGTATATTACTACTAATAACTGCCAAATTAACCACCGGAGCAACCCCCGACGAACTTACATCTGCGTTAATTATAATAAGCGTTATTTATGCTGTTACAAAAATTATAGACACCTTCCTGCTACAACCCTATATTTTCGGTAAAAGTGTGAAAGCGCATCCCATCGAAATATTTATTGTAATATTATGTGCTGGAACGGTTGGCGGAGTTATTGGAATGATTTTTGCAGTTCCAGGATACTCGCTAATTAGAATCCTTGCCCACGAGCTCTTTGGAGCCTATTTCCCAGATCCTAATAATGAGGGAAAGCTTGAAGAAGAGACAAAAGTAAGCAATTCAGAATAAAATCTTAATTATTTATCAATTATGAACCTATGACGCTTCGAAACTATTTTCATCAAAGTCTAAGTAATATCTATCCAGAATATGAAATAGACGCCATTTTTTATCTCTATATCAAGGAGAAACATAATCTAGATAAGCATGAGTATGTATTGAACAATAGAATCATTTCTTTAAATAAAGATATAGAGAATGATGTGGCATTGATGGTTCAAAACACGCCTGTTCAATATGTTATCGGCTATGCTCAATTCTTAGATCTTAAATTGGAGGTTGATAAAAATGTGTTGATTCCAAGGCCTGAAACAGAGGAACTCGTATCTCTTATTATTGAAGAGAATAAAGAGAATGAATGCCCAAGGGTTTTAGATATTGGAACGGGAAGTGGTGCAATAGCTATTGCCCTTAAAAAATATCTTAATAACAGTGAAGTATTTGCCTCCGATGTTTCGTTAGATGCCCTTAAAATAGCAAGGAAAAACACCATGGCGCAGCAACTCCGTGTTATGCTTTTGCATCATAATATTTTAGAGGAGAATTGGGAAATAATGCCCAAAAGCCTCGATATAGTTGTGAGTAACCCTCCCTATATCCCCATTTCTCATAAAGAACAACTTCATCCTAATGTAACACAATATGAGCCAGAATTGGCACTTTGGGTACCCGATGAGAACCCTTTACTGTTTTATAAAAAGATTATAAAAATGGCTGATCAATCGCTATCTGTAGGTGGAAAACTCTATTTAGAAACCCATGAGGATTATCACACTGAAATCATGAATTTGCTAGAAAAGCAGCAGTTTTCGGCCATTCAATCGTTGCGAGATCTTAATAACAAACCACGCTTTATAACTGCTCAAAAAATATATATAACACTGTGAATTACCTAACTGTAGAAAAATTAACAAAATCGTATGGAGAAAAACTCCTCTTCGAAGATATAACCTTTGGTATTGAAAAAGGACAAAAAATAGCACTCATAGCACGCAATGGAACGGGAAAAACCACACTCCTTAATATTATTGCAGGATTAGACACCCCCGACGAAGGGCAAGTGGTAACACGTGGCGATATCTCTATCTCTTATCTTCCTCAAATAGATCACGCACTATATGAAGATACCGTGTTAGATATTATTCTCGATACGCAAACACCTGTAGTTCAGGCAGTGAAAAATTATGAGCGCTGTATAACCCTTTCCAAAGATGATCAATCGCCAGCTATAAATCAGCAGTTGGAACAGGCCATTCTTGAAATGGATAGGCTGCAAGGCTGGGATTTAGAGAGTAGAGTGAAAGAGATATTGTCGAAGTTTGGTATCGATAACCTATTTCATCAGGTAGGCAAACTCGTACTTTGATAGCTAATACCGACCTCCTGATACTTGATGAACCTACCAATCACCTAGATATTGATATGGTAGAGTGGCTCGAAGGTTACCTTGCCACCGCCAATACCACACTGCTAATGGTTACCCACGACCGCTATTTTTTAGACAAAGTGTGTAATAGCATTTTAGAACTCGATAACCAAACTGTTTATCAATATAAAGGGAAGTACGACTATTTCTTAGAGAAGAAAGAGGAGCGAATATCGGTGCAGAGTGCTGAGTATGAAAAGATGAAAGAGCTGTACCAGCGCGAATTGGCTTGGGTGCACACCTCGCCACAAGCACGTACCACCAAAGCAAAAGCACGCATTAGAAGTTTTGATACACTCAAAGAAGGGGTGCAACGTAAAACAGTTGTAAAAGAGAATAATTTTCTTGTAAAAACCGAGAGATTGGGAAATAAGATATTAGAGATAAATAATTTAGACTTTGCTTATCCTGGGAAAGTAATTTTAGATGATTTTTCATATATCTTTAAAAAAGGGGAGAAATGTGGCATTGTAGGGAGAAATGGAACCGGGAAAAGTACATTGTTGAAGATTTTGATGAACGAAATTACCCCTAATGCGGGAAAGATAACGCCAGGGGTAACGGTGCAATTTGGATATTTTGCCCAAGATACTAACCACATTACTGGGAATATGCGCGTGTTAGATCTGGTGAAAGAAGAGGCCGAGATGATTCAGCTCAATTCAGGAAATTGGATGGGAGCTTCCCAATTCTTAAACTATTTCGGTT
>CAYJOY010000215.1:0-3379 GCA_964371885.1 uncultured Lentimicrobiaceae bacterium
GGTAACAGCGCCCACCTCTTTTGCTACCGATGCATAAACACCGTTAAAAGGGGCCACTATTTGGTAACGACTTAAAATAATCTCACTTTGTAATAGATTATAATAAGAAGTAAGGATGTTTTTAGCCGCTAAATAAACCTTCTCTTTATCGCTGCTAATGGCGGGTAAAGTGGGTAGCGTTTTATTGATGTCTATCTCTGTAAAAAACTGATACCATTTATCATACGCTTCAGGTAAATCTAATTTTATATCGGGTAATGTGTTGGCGAGTGTGTTCAAAAACTGGCTCACATTGGCCACGTAGGCGGCTTTTACATCATCGTTAAAAATGCGAACAATCACATCCCCTTTTTTAAAACGTTGCCCTGCTTTCAATGGCACGTCTCCCTCAATCAACTTCCCTGACACCTCAGCTGAAAGGGTTACCATTTCGCGTGCCGTTACTTTGCCTGGATAGGTCACCTCGAGGGTATAGTCGCTTAACATAACGGGCGCTGTTTTCACCCCTATCAACACTTTTTTGCTGGGCGCCTTTTTGCTTTCAGGCTTGGTTTTTATTAACACTTGCATCACAACAAATGAGGCTACGAGAATGCCCACTACAGACAATGTCACGAATAACTTCTTTCTATTCATCACTTTTTATTTAAAATTATTATTAATATATACTTAATTCAGTTATAGATACTTAATTATTTAAAAAGATAACCTTTTGTCATATATTGCTTTTTCGTATCACTTTATTATTTTACAATTTTTTTATTGCAAAATTCTTGAAACAGCTCCATATATTGATTTCCTACAGGAACAATTTGGCGGCCGAAAATGATTCTATTTCTTTCTATCACTTCTACTTTTTGAAGGTTCACAATGAAAGAGCGGTGCACCCGCATAAAACGGTGAGTTGGGAGCAACTCCTCTATTGATTTCAGGGAGGTATTGGACGAAATCATCTCTTCATTCTCTAAATAAATGTTCACATATTCGCGGCTTGCTTCTACAAACAGCACCTCAGACAGATTTACCCGAAGTGTTTTATAATTAGATTTCACGAAGATAAAATCGTTCATTTCTTGCGCATTATTTCCACTATCTGCAAAATATCGCTCTTTGGTTTTGCTCACTGCTTTTAAGAAATCGGAGTAACCGATAGGTTTTAGAAGATAATCGGCAGCATCCACGGCAAATCCTTCTAGGGCGTAGTCGCGGTAGGCAGTGGTAAAAATCACCTTTGGAGGATTGGCAATAGCGCGCACCAGCTCTATCCCGTTAAGGTCGGGCATTTCAATATCCACAAACATAAGGTCTATTTTATCCGTTTGCAAAAATGTTGCCGCTTCAATGGCGCTTTCAAAACTATTCACCAATTCTAAGAAAGGGGTTTTCTCCACATAACTAGCCATTTGTTCTAGTGCCAAAGGTTCATCGTCTATTACAATACACTTAATCATACGGGTATTTTTAGGGTTACTTTGTATATCTCTTCATTTTTCTCTACCGCAAAGCTATAATTGGTGCCATAAATTAGGTCGAGACGATTTTTGTTATTCTCTACTCCAATTCCTGAATGCTTTTCGTGAGTTTGTTTTGCATGGTTGGAATTCGATGCCGTCCATATTACATAACTTCCTTCTCTTTCTATTTTTATCTGAATAAACGACTCTTCTTTATAGCTCACACCGTGCTTAAACGCATTTTCAATAAAATTTAAGAAGATAAGAGGGGGAACCATCACGCCATTAATGTCGCCGATAACTTCCCATTCAACGTTGACACGTTTGCTAAAACGGAGGCGCATTAAATTGATGTAATTGTCGATAAAAGCCACTTCATTAGTGAGGGATACCCGCTGGGTATTGGTTTCATACAGTTGGTAACTCATCAATTTAGAGAGGTTTATAATTGAGTCCTTTGCGCGATCCTGGTTAATATCTACTAAAGCATGAATATTATTAAGCATATTCATAAAGAAATGGGGAGAAATTTGTTTGTGTAGCAGTGTTAGCTTCACTTCGCTATTCTCTTTTTCGAGGATGGCTTGCTGCCGTTGCAAGTCGAACCAGCGCATCGCAAGGCTAAGTCCGAAGTCGAATCCAATAATCATGATGGTAAGGGCAAGGGTATGCAGCGGCACTATAATGGCGCGATGATTTCCTATCCCTATATGCGAGTAAATATCTACAAAAATATAAACGGTAATGGCAATAATGGCAATAGCTAGTATTACAAAATACTGTACTATTTTCTCTTTGTAAAAAAGTCGTGGCATTAAAACAAAGCGATTCACCAGAAAAAGGGCAAAAATAAAAGCATATTTACTCCATACTTTCAGCACCTTATTCATCTCTTCCGCGGTGTCTAATGCAACAATGGGTGTTAATATGATTAACAGCCAAAGTAATGTGAGCACCACAAATTGTACAAACGCTATTTTTTTATTCATTTTTCGTCCTTCAAAATTACGGTGCAAAATAACCACTCTTTTTTTACATAGCAAAGTAGTTCTCTACATAAAGGGGAATTTTCTCTACGGAAAGGGGGATGGTGGTTTCTGATTACATTATCCAAAACTGCACTAATATCGCGTTTTATAACATGCAAACTGCACTAAATATTAATTTTTCGTCTTGCAAACTGCACTAAGTTTCTATTTTTAACTTTGGGAACTGCACTAAATATGATGTTTTTATTGCGGATCAGGTGCTTTTCCCAGTAAATAGTAGGCTGTAATCTTCAAACAATGAGAAAGATTTACTCAATTGTCCATCTCAAATTTGAGCAAAGCATAAGATACAGATCGAACGGATTACAGTATATTATTCCCTCCTCTCCTTATAAACTAGAACGTTTTGATCTCCCCTACAACTTGATTTGTTTCTCCAGAAAGAGAGGCTACACATCTAAACTCGTAAATAGTCCCTTCTTGCAAGTGCATTACGTTAGCGGTAAAAATACCATGCTCTTGCGTAGCAGTTACGCTTTGCCACTCAGTGCTACCCACGGCTCTATATTCAAAGGCTACGGAGATGGCATTTGCAGCAGTTATACTTCCATAGAGCGTTGCAGTATTAGGGGTAGGTCTTGCCCCTGTAATAGTAATTACGGAAGCGGGAGTAGCTAAAATACAACGCACACTTAATCCATTGTTTATGCTTTGGGTTTCTATCTCGAAACGTTCGCAGTAGTTTGTTAATACACCTGCTATTGGCAGCTGACTTTCTTCTTGCATAGAAGAACTCCAGAAGGCGGCGTAAACGTGCAATTTATTGTAGCGTTGTTGTACACCATCATAATAACCTGCAGGAAGTATATTGAATAAAGTACTATTGATTCCTGCATCGCCATTGATCCATAGTGTTTCGCTGCGTAGCTCGTTAGC
>CAYJOY010000215.1:3419-4307 GCA_964371885.1 uncultured Lentimicrobiaceae bacterium
ATAGTTTACAGACAGTTCATTAAATTCAGCAGCGGTTGGCAGACGCCAACCGTCAGGACAAACACCTTGTTTGAGAACAGAAGTTGCGCTCACGACTGGGGCTGCATTCATAAGAGCGGGTGCAGGTGCAGGCGCCACTGCGCTATCTTGAGTAGCTACTTTTAATGCGGCATGCCAAGTGTATAATCTTCCAAAGATAGCACCGTTCTCTTCTTCACTGCTCAAAATATCAGGATGTGCATATCCTTCTGCAAACGGAATGGCGGTGTGGTCTGCATACATTGTCCCTTTAAAATTTTCGGCAAACCAGCAGTTTCCTAATAATTCTATAACTTGATATGTATTCTGATTAACAGCATCATACATTTCTTGTAACGAATTACAACCTGCGAGATTGAATGCTATACTATCGGTAGCTGAGCAGTTGGCAGTATCGGTAATGGTAACGGTTATTTTCGTGGGCATTGTAATCGTAGCCACTAAAATGCTATCTTGAATAGTTTGATATGGGGATGCGGGATTTGCTTCAAATACATAAGTAAGAGGGTGCGTATTGCTATTCACCTCTATAGCAACGGGGCTCCCTTTATACAACGGCGAAGGGGAGGTAACATCCATTTGCAATGTTAGTTGAGGCAATTCATGCACCACAATCATTTCACTTGTATCTTGCACTCCACTTTCGGCTTCTACTATAACATAATAAGTACCAGGAGCAATGTTAGTAAACTGTTGGTTAGGCGATGTTAACTGTGCTATAACTTGCCAAGTCGCATCGGCAAGGGTGAGACTATATTGAGCAGTGCCATCAACAGCAGATGAAATAACTGCATCATTTTGTTGGTAGCACGATGCTTTTGTGGTTTTGGCCGTTACAAAAACGTTGCT
>CAYJOY010000216.1:0-3218 GCA_964371885.1 uncultured Lentimicrobiaceae bacterium
TTATGATCAGATTGATACGTTAACGCAAACAAACACATATATCTACCATTACTTTACTGAAAACGGGTGCGACAGCACGGTTATTTTAGATTTAACTGTGCGATATTCTACCGACAGCACACTTTATGTAACCGAGTGCGACACGTTTATTTACGACAATGGCCATGTTCTCACACAATCGGGGACAACCTACCACACATTTGTGAATGCGGAGGGGTGCGACAGTTTGGTAACGCTACATCTTACCATATTAAACTCCACTGTTTTTGAAATAGATACCGCTGTATGCGACACTTTTATTTACGAAAATATAGACACACTATACACGTCGGGAACCTACTATTACGAATTTGAAAATGCAGTAGGGTGCGATAGTACTGTTACCTTAAACCTTTCGGTTCACTATTCCGACACTACTTATTTAACCGAAAATGTGTGCGATACTTTTATTTATGATCAGATAGATACGTTAACGCAAACAAACACATATATCTACCATTACTTTACTGAAAACGGATGCGACAGCACGGTTATCCTAGACTTAACAGTCCGTTATTCTACAGATAGCACACTTTATGTAACCGATTGCGACACTTTTATTTACGATAATGGCGATGTTCTCACACAATCGGGGACAACCTACTACACTTTTGTGAATGCGGTAGGGTGCGATAGTTTGGTAACACTGCATCTTACCATTCACAATTCAACATTCTTACATATTGACACTACTGTTTGCGACACTTTTATTTACGAAAACATGGATACGCTATACACTTCGGGAACCTATTACTACCCATTTGAAAATGCGGCAGGGTGCGATAGTATAGTTACCTTAAACCTTACTGTTAACTATTCTGACACCACTTATTTAACCGAGAATGTGTGCGATTCTTTTATTTACGATAATGGTGATATACTATCCCTAACAGACATCTACACCTACAATTATTTTACGGAAAATGGATGCGACAGCACTGTTATCTTAGACTTAACAGTCCGTTATTCTACCGATAGCACGTTATTTATTACTGCATGCGACACATTTATTTACGAAAATTTAGACACATTAATCGGTTCTGGAACATTTACCTACCCGTTTACTAATGTGGCAGGATGCGACAGTACGGTAACACTACATCTTACCATTCACAATTCAACATTCTTACATATTGACACTACAGTTTGCGACACTTTTATTTATGAAAACATAGACACACTATACACTTCGGGAACCTATTACTACCCATTTGAAAATGCGGCGGGATGCGATAGTACTGTTACCTTAAACCTTACTGTTAACTATTCTGACACCACTTATTTAACCGAGAATGTGTGCGACATCTTTATGTACAACGGCAATACGCCCCTTACGCAGAGCGACATTTACACTTATCGTTATTTAACCGAAAATGGATGCGACAGTATAGTTATTTTAGATCTTACTGTCCGTTATTCTACAGACACTACTATTACCGAAACGGCTTGCGACACCTTTATTTACGAAAATGTAGAAACGCATACCGCATCTGGGATTTATACCTACACGTACACTAACGCGGCGGGCTGCGACAGTACGGTAACACTACATCTTACCATATTAAACTCCACATTTAACACCATCACAACTACTGCGTGCGACACTTTTATTTACGAAAACATGGATACTCTAACCACGTCTGGAACATACACTTACATCTTTACCAACGAGGCAGGTTGCGACAGTATTGTAACACTTAACCTAATAGTAAACTACTCTACAACCACTCACTTAACGCAAGAGTCGTGCAATGAATTTATGTACAACGGCAACACTTCTCTCACGCAAACGGGAATTTACATTTACCATTATTCCACCGAATTAGGTTGCGACAGCACCGTTATTTTAGACCTTACTATCCACTACTCCGATACCACAGTACTGTTTGAGGCGGCATGCGACACCTTTATTTACGACAACGATGTTATTCTCGCACAAACAGGCATTTACACCTACGAATACATCAACCAGCATGGCTGCGACAGTACCGTAATACTAAACCTCAGCATGTCGTATACCACTTACGAGGTAATTAGAGAGATTGCGTGCGATACTTTTGTTTACAACCATGAAGCACTCACTACAACTGGAATTTATGATTATACATTTTTAAATGTTGCGGGTTGCGACAGTAATATTACGCTTCACTTAACTATTCTCAACTCGAGCGTTACCGAGCTTTCGGCAGTTGCGTGCGACACCTTTGTGTATAACGGAATTACATTATCGGAAAGTGGTATTTACCAATACACTTACGAAAACCAGGTGGGTTGCGACAGTAACGTTTTCTTAGATCTCACCATTTTTAAACCACCTGTTATTAACCTCATCGCCTCGGAGACAACCATTTGCGAAGGGGAAACAGTTACACTCACTATTGAATCGGATGTTCCCGACGTTTTCTGGGACCAATTTCCTGATGCGATGGAGCACACCATTGTTGTGGCACCGCTTGCAGATATATACTACAGTATAACAGCTTTCTCTGGCTTGGAGGCGGGAATAGATTGTTTCTCGACCGATACCATTCATATTAGCGTGTGGCCTATTCCTGATGTGGGAATTGCTGCTAATCCTACTTTCCAGTATTTAGAGGAGATGGGTGGAGGTCTGGTTACCTTTACGAGCGTTACTGGATATAATGACGACTACCGTTACCTCTGGGATTTTGGCGACAGCTACTGTCCTATTGATGAAAACACTTCATCGGATTATGAGACCTTCCACCAATACTCGCAAGAGGGTAACTACTTGGTAAACTTTACCATACCTGCTGGCAACGATTGTTCAAATACCGATACCATTACCATACAGATTGCTAATCGTGGGCAAATTTATTTCCCTAACGCCTTCACTCCCAACAACGATGGAAAGAACGACCTATTCCACGGGGTGGGGAGCACTGAACGAATTACCCATTTTGAGCTTTACATTTTTAACCGTGCTGGGCAGGTGGTGTTTCAAAGCACTGAGCTAACACAGGGATGGGACGGGTACTTTAACGGGAAACCAGCACCATTGGGTGTTTACGTGTATAAAGCATCGGTAGTAATGATAGGAGGAAAAAACAAATTAATTACTGGAACTGTTACTTTAGTGCGGTAAAAAATGTATATTTGCCGACGTTAAAATTATTTATTAATTACTAATAATCAATGATTATAGTCTAAAATTTATT
>CAYJOY010000216.1:3228-4303 GCA_964371885.1 uncultured Lentimicrobiaceae bacterium
TTATTAAGAATATGAAATAATTTTATCTTCTAACGCTTCTAATCACTTCAATATTTATAAGCTGTGATAAGAACGATACCGCTAACCCTAATCAGATTCCTAATCCTAACGATACTGTAGTTACCCCAAGTAAGCCATATCATGGGTTTCTATACTTCGAAACCAATGGTACGAATCCGTTAAATGCCTTGGCATTTGTATTAGACGATGAAAAGGAGACTCCGGTGTGGGATGTGGTTACACTTTTTGCTTCAAATATTAACCTTGATGAAGAGGGAAAACCTTTTTTTAACCATAACGACAAAGTTAAATTTTACATTGACAATCACGAAACCTACATAAAACCGCTTCAAGACAAGGGGATTAAAGTATTGGTAGGGCTACTCGGCAACCACGATGAGGCTGGGCTAGCACAGTTATCGGATTTAGGATGTCAACACTTTGCACAGCAGATTGCAGAGGTGTGTAAAACCTACAAATTAGACGGGGTAAACTTTGATGATGAATACTCAAAAGCACCCGTAGCCAACCCATACTTAGCGGCGCGCAACGAAGAGAATGCGGCACGGCTAATGTTATATACACGCCGCGCTTTCGACGAAGTTGGGTTAACCGACGCGCTTATTACTGTTTACGACTATGGTAGAATGTACGGTGCCGCGGGTATTGATGGCGTTGATGCTAGCGAATATATTGATATAGTTGTTGCCGACTACGGCTTAAAAAGCTATCCCGTTGGTAATATGACCTTACAACAATGTTCTGGCGCATCGTTAGAGTTTGCGAACGGAAGAGGTGGTAGATTTAACGCTGAATCGTTCCTTAGTGGTGGCCATGGTTGGTACATGGGTTTTGCGCTCGATCCTAACAACTTCGATTCGGCCGTTGATCGCCTCAACAACGACACCCTAGGGATACAGAAAGTATTAGGTGCACCAGTTAAAACTCCAACATTTTATTACAACGCTCTACAGAGCGAGAGAATAGACTTATAGTCATAGCATTGCAATAGCATAACATGTGTTATAACAAGAAGCGCCCCCCAAAAAGCGGCGCGTATGTTTTTTTTTTAAAA
>CAYJOY010000217.1:0-1912 GCA_964371885.1 uncultured Lentimicrobiaceae bacterium
CTAGATGTTGCACTTTTCAACATATCAGAAGTGGTACTACTAACACAACCCTTTGTCGATGATGATATTTTAACAAAGAAAGAACACTACGATTTATACAATCGTTTTATTGAAAAATATAAAGGGTATAATATTTTGATAAAAACCCACCCAAGAGATACTTTTGACTACACGGTTTTTGAAAAAGAAAATTGCTCAGTGTTTAACAAATCCATCCCTCTAGAAATGCTAGCACTATTGGGGGCAAATATAAAAATAGCTCATACAGTTTGTTCAACAGCTGTCAACTGCTTGCCATCAACTGTACAAGTGGATTGGGAGGGAACTAAAGTACACCCCAAAATTTTAGAAAAAATGGGAGCCTTTTAACATACTCTTATGAATATACTTTTTATTTGCGATACTGACATCACCTCTATTGCTGGGGGTATGGAGCGGGTAGTTTACAACTTATCTAGGGAATTGCTTTCTCGCATCTATCATAGCTACGAAGCTTTCTTTTCTTCAAGTCCAATAGGAGAAAGAGCCTATTTTTCAGATTATTTGCATATTGATAATAATAATATACTTAATTCACTAGAACCCTTTATTGCGAAACACAATATTTCAATAATAATTACTGCGCTCGCTTCAAAGAGAAATTTCATCCCTCTAATGCCCATACTTAAAGGGAATGCCAATAGGTTGCAAGTTAAAATAGTGTATGGGTACTATAATATGCCTGGTTATGAACTTACGGCTTCTATTCCATGGCATCTCGCTATTTGGAGGTTTAAAAACCAACATAATTATAAGGAAACACTTCAATTGCTTTTCTTTACTATTGCAAAAAAAATAATAGGAACAAAAACGTTTGCAAAACAAATTTCCCGCAAGTTAAAAGTAGGAGCATTAGCCCATACAGTATACGTATTAGCTGAAAAATATAAAGATTCTTACCAGAAAATAATTGACTATAATCCGCAACCTTCGTTCGTTGCCATTGGTAATCCGCTCTCTTATCCTAATAACATTGAAATTGATACAATAGAGAATAAAGAGAAGGTAGTAATAAATATTAGTCGTTTTGATTTGGTAAATAAAAAACAAGACAAACTCATTGACATTTGGAGTGAAATAGAAAAGAATTCATTGTTAGATGATTGGAAACTGATACTTGTGGGTTACGGCCCAGATGAATTATATCTGAAAAAATATGCTGTCAAAAAGAATGTGAAACGTGTAGAATTTGTGGGCGCATGCGACCCTAAAGCTTTGTTAAAAACCTCAGCATTTGAAGGATTACCCATGGTGCTACTCGATGCGCAGCAAAATGGCGTAGTCCCAATTTCAGTAGATAGTTTTGAGGCTGTATACGACATTATTGAAGATGGAGTTAATGGACATATTGTATCGTATGATAGTAACCAAGCTTTTGTTGCACAGCTTACCTCGCTGATGCTCAATAAGGAGAAAAGAGAAGCTATGGCGAAAAATGGACTAACTTCTTGTTTGAAATTTGAAAAGGAGGTTATTATTAACAAATGGCTCACACTTTTTAATGAATTACAAGGAAAATAATGAAACCCCTTTAACTTTCAATGAGCTCACAGGAAAAAGCTAATATCATCCTTGCATTACAAGAAAAAACATTACCTTTGCCAGCCAAATTAAATAAACTAAAACAATGGTGTCAAATATTAATAATAACGCTCTCAGTTTTGTCATCTCCTCTTTATCAGAAGGTCACTATATCTCAAGTTCAGAAGCTTTGTCTTGGATACAAGAGCGAAATGCGCAAATATATTCTAATATTCGTCAAATAGCCCTCTCCGATATTCATCAATGGGAGGCGGGGAAAGAAAAAATTTCCCATATAACGGGCAAATTTTTCCATATAGAAGGGATTTCGGTTGAAGTAAATCAAGGGAGT
>CAYJOY010000217.1:1922-4299 GCA_964371885.1 uncultured Lentimicrobiaceae bacterium
ATCAGCCCATTATTAATCAGCCTGAAATAGGATTCTTGGGGATGGTAACCAAAAAAATTAATGGGGTACTCCATTTTTTATTACAAGCCAAAATCGAGCCAGGAAACATTAATATAGTACAGCTTTCTCCCACTTTACAGGCTACCAGAAGCAACTATACATGCGCACACAAAGGCAAAGTTCCCCGTTTTTTAGAATATTTCACTGGTGTGCGCAAGGTGAATGTGCTTGTCGACCAGTTGCAATCGGAACAAGGTGCCCGGTTTTTAAAGAAGAGAAATAGAAATATTATTGTTGAATTAGCAGAAAATGAAACTATTGAAACGCACGAAGATTACATTTGGCTTACTTTAGGGCAGATAAAAAAAATGATGCAGGAAGATAATGTGGTAAATATGGATACGCGAACCGTTATCTCTTGTATTAATTACGGGGTATTATCTAAAGATGCTATCGATGTTATTGAATCTGTTAATTTACTGTCTAACAACTCATTTCACATCAATACCTCTTATCTACATTCATTGCTAACAAACAGTGGACAATTGCATCCGCTGCATAAAATTTTAAGTTGGCTCACCGAGCTAAAATTTAAAGTGGAGTTGTCGGTTCAAAGCAAATCGTTGTCGCTATTAGATTCTTGGAATTATTCACCAGAAATTATTGAACACAGTGCGCAGAAATACTTTTCTGTGATTGGAGTACGTGTAGAAATTGAGAATCGTGAAGTTCAGAAGTGGGATCAACCGATGATTAAACCAGCACAAGAGGGGGTTATGGCCTTTATTGTAAAAAAAATTAATGGGATTTACCACTTTCTAGTTCAAGGAAAAATAGAACCTGGCAATTTCGATACCATAGAACTTGCCCCAACCGTGCAATGTCTCACGGGAAATTATAGAATAGGACACAACGAATATGAAGTGCCATTTATAACAGATGTGCTGAATGCTCCGAACGATAAAGTTTGGTACAAAGTGTACCAATCAGAAGAGGGTGGGCGATTTTATAAAGAGCAAAATTTAAACATGATTATTGAGGTGGACGATGAGTTTAATACTCAAGTTCCAGAGAACTATATTTGGGTTACCCTTGCTCAATTGTCCTCATTTGCGCTCTATAATAATTACCTTAATATAGCGGCTAGAAGTTTGCTTTCTGCCATCGATTTGAAGAAGTAAGAATAAGTAATAAAGAAAATATGAAGATAAAAATAGCTGTAATGGGATGCGCTGCTATTGCTGAACGCTCAGTGATTCCTGCCATATTAGAACTCTCTGAATGCTTTGAATTAATAGGCGTTGCCAGTAGAGAAGAGGCTAAGGCAAAAGATTTTGCTAGCAAATTTAACTGCGAAGCCATTGTAGGTTATGACACCCTTTTACAAAGAGACGATATTGATGCCATCTATATGCCGCTCCCAACAGGATTGCATAAAGAGTGGATTATTAAATGCTTACAAGCTGGCAAACATGTGTATGCAGAAAAATCAATCGCAATGTCGTACCAAGAGAGTTGCGACTTTGTTGAAGAAGCAAAGAAAAATAACCTTACGCTCATGGAAGGGTACATGTTTTTATATCATTCTCAACACCAACAAGTTCTAAAAATGATTCAACAAGGTGAGATTGGGGAAATAAGACATTTTTCTGCCTCCTTTGGATTCCCTCCATTTCCTCCAGGAAATTTTAGATATGACTTAACTGTCGGAGGTGGTGCCTTAATGGATAGTGCTGGGTACGTAGTGAGAGCTACCTCGCTCATTCTGCAACAAGAACTTAAAGTAAAGGCCTCATGTATCCATTTCGATGAAAAACAATCGAGTTTATATGGCAGTGCTTTTTTAGTAAGCGACCAAAATATCCCTGCGACTATTTCGTATGGTTTCGATAACTTTTATCAATGTAAGTATGAGATATGGGGAAGTAAAGGAAAATTGATAGCAAGCAAAGCATTTACCCCTAAAGCTAAAGAATCGCCAATAATTATTTTAGAAAAAGAAACTGGAGCAAGACAAATTGTTTGTGATTCGGATAACCATTTTAAAAATGCGATGCAAACATTTGCGCAAAGTATTCAAACGGGAGAAACGGCGAAACACTATTCAGAAATTCTAACACAAAGTTTTTTGTTAGAGTCACTATTGCAAAAAAGTAAAGAGTGTTAATGATGAAAAAGGGGATCATTTTTGGAGTAAATGGCTATATTGGCAAACATTTAGCACATTATTTATTGAAAGAGGAATGGGTATTACTAGGATGCGACGTGCAACAAGAGTCACACTTTCCTAATTATCAACAAATTGATATTACAGATAAATCACAGTTGAATAGATTGGATTTTAATGTAGATGCTATTTTTTGGTTTAGTGGCTTAA
>CAYJOY010000218.1:0-3330 GCA_964371885.1 uncultured Lentimicrobiaceae bacterium
CCACAATATACGACAACCTTGCGCTAGTTTTATCGGTGTATATCAGCACTTTCATAGTTTTGAACTTAGAATTTCTTATCTGGTATCTCTATAGGGTAACTATCTCTCCTTTTAAGGTAGCCGATGAACATGAAGTTATTTTTACCTGCACGTAGCTCCCACGTGCCATGTTTTCTGCAGGAAATATAACCACTTTGTTTTGCGATGTTCTTCCAAAATAGTGTTTATCAGAACGTTTTGAGACTCCCTCAACTAATACTTCGCGAATTTTACCCACCTCATTTTCATTTTGTTGCAGCGATAGCGTTTGTTGTAACGCTATAATCTCTTCTAATCTTCGCGCTTTATCGGCTTCTATAACATCATCATCAAAATCGTTAGCCGCCTTTGTCCCTTCGCGAACAGAGTATTTGAACATAAAAGCAGAATCGTATCCTACTATTTTCATTAACGATAGTGTATCTTGGTGGTCTTCTTCGGTTTCTCCACAAAAGCCAGCTATAATATCGGTTGAGATGGCACAATCTGGAACTAACTTTCTAATAGTCTCAATACGGGTTAGATAGTAATCGCGATTGTACACACGGTTCATTTTGTTTAACATTTTCGAGCTGCCCGACTGCACTGGTAAGTGTATGTAGTTGCATATATTATGGTATTTTGCAATAGTCGCTATTAATTCATCTGAAATATCTTTTGGATGCGATGTGGCAAACCTAACGCGAAGCTCTGGAGATAAGAGGGCAACCATTTCTATAATTTTCGCAAAGTTAATGCTCCCCTCTTCTGCTTCCCAATGGTAAGAGTTAACATTCTGCCCGAGTAAAGTAACTTCTTTTATCCCATTATTAATTAACGCTTTAGCTTCATCAATAATAGTCTTGGGATCTCTACTTCTCTCGCGCCCACGTGTATATGGAACCACGCAGTAAGAGCAAAAGTTGTTGCATCCTCTCATGATAGAAATAAATGCCGACACCCCATTGCTATCGTAGCGAATGGGTTCAATATCGTTATAAGTTTCGGTATTTGAGAGGATTACATTATGAGCTGTTATTCCGTTGCTGGCTTGCTCTATTAATGCGGGCAATGAGCGATAAGCGTCGGGCCCTGCAATAAAATCGAGGGTTTTTTCTTCTGTAAGCAGTTGTTCTTTAATGTGTTCTGCCATACATCCCAATAAGCCAACGAGCAATTCCTTATTTCTCTTTTTCAAAGCAGCCAGCTCTCGAAGTCGTTTTCTGATACGTTGCACGGCATTGTCGCGAACAGAACAGGTATTGAGCAAGATTAAATCTGCTTCTTTTATTTCGTGGGTTATTTTATATTCATTTTGCAGAATAGAGGCCACTACCTCGCTATCTGCAATATTCATTTGGCACCCGTAGGTTTCTATATGTAGTAGTTTCATATTTTTAGCTTTAAACTTTTGTTCACGAATACTATATTGAGTAGTTCGTTCGGTTTTTCAATAATATGTTTTGCGCCAGCTGTTTCCAACTCGTTCCTGTCTCTAAATCCCCACAACACACCAACACTTGTAAGCTGCGCTGCTTCAGCAGTTTGCATATCTACTTGAGTGTCGCCTACGTAGAGAATATTTTCCTTGCTAACATCCGACATGTTAATAATTTCTTCCACTATGGTTGGATCTGGTTTTAGAGGAACCCCCTTTTTATGACCGGTAGCGGCTAAGAATGTAATAGTAGGAAAATAGTGCGCAATAAGAGCAGGCATAGCAGCGTGGGTTTTATTAGAGGCTATAGCTACAGCAATGCCGCGCTGTTGTAATGTTTCTAACATTTCTATTATTCCTGAGTACGGAGCGGTATAATCGGTGTTATGTTTTTGGTAGTAAGCTAAAAAGTCGGCTAATACCCTTGCTTTTAAACTACTAGATATGTTGTTGGGGGTAGCACGTTCAATTAAAGTTTCCATCCCCTTCCCCACAAAATACTTATACGCATTTAAGTTATGCGTTGGAAGTTCATACTGTGCTAAAATATGATTGGTGCACCTTGAAATGTCGTCGATGGTATTTAGCAACGTACCATCTAAATCAAATATAACTAGCTTAATCATTAAAATGGTGATATAAAATTGTTAAAAGTTTCCCCTGTTTTATCTTTCTCAGACAAAATTGGATGTTCAATGTTCCAATCTATGTTAATAGTGGGGTCGTTATACAATATGGAGCCCTCAGAGGCTTTGTTATATAATTTCGAACATTTGTAAGAGAAAATAGTATTGTTTTCTAAAGTTAGAAAACCATGTGCAAAACCTTCTGGGATAAAGAATTGCCAATGATTTTCAGCAGTAAGAATTACAGCATGGTACGCTCCATAAGTTGGGCTCTCCTTTCTTAAATCTACGGCTACATCCATAACTGCTCCTTGAATAACGGAAACTAATTTAGCTTGTGCATACGGCGGTTTCTGAAAATGAAGCCCTCTTAAAACCCCTTTTTGCGACATCGATTGATTGTCTTGTACAAAAGAACATGTAATGCCTGCTTCTTGGTATCTTTGTTCGTTATATGATTCATAGAAAAAACCACGTTCATCTTTAAATATTTGTGGTTCAATAATTAATAACCCGTTTATAGGCGTGGTAATAATTTTCATAATGCAAAATAGTTACTGATTGTTAGTAGGTGAAGGGACTATTTCTTCTATTTCTATAGGTAAAAAATCTACAATTTTTAAAAGCCTTATTTTTTGATTCTCTCGCCCTCCCTTCTCAAGTTCTAAAAAATCGAACTCATAGCAGTGCATTTTAAGCTCATAAAAAGCGAGTTCTTTTTCTCTCAATAACTGAGTAACGAAGTAATGGGTAATATCGTAACCTTGGTATGAATATCGGCTTAGTGTTGGGGGGGAAGAGAATTGTTCAATGTATTTGTAGTCAAATAATTGTGTATGTTCATTTTTTTTATCAAGATGGTGTTGTGATAAATAATAGAGTTCTGTAATTGTATAGAAATCCCAATCGAGGTATGGGTTATTAAGCCAACTATCGGGAAAAATTAGTGTAAAATTTTCATCTTTTGCATAGCTGGTTATTTGCGGGAGTTTGCTTTGCATATCAGATTCATTCTCATAAAGTGCTATAACCACATTGTGTACTGTAGAGTCTAAATCGAGATTAGGCTCGTGATAAAATGGGATTCCGTGAGTAGTAAAATATTCACTATAAGCATTTTTAAGATTAGAAGAATGGGCAGAATCGCACCATAGAGTAACATTATAGTTAACATATTGCGATAAAATAGAATCTGTAACCAAAGCGGGGATGCTACTAATAGGCGGGGTAATTTTATAAGCAGAAGGG
>CAYJOY010000218.1:3340-4298 GCA_964371885.1 uncultured Lentimicrobiaceae bacterium
GCTCTTGAGCTAGCAAATGGGTTTACAATCGGAATTTTTAGTTCATCGCAATAGGTCGCCGCTTTCGAGAACATGCTACCATATATGGGCCCAATTACTAAATCTACCTCCTCCATCATGGCTTTATTACTAAAGATACTGTCGAGCTTCTCTTCAGAGGTAACTAGGTCTTTCACAATTACATTGATCTGAAACTCTTCGCTTTCAAATTCTGCTAAAGCAATTAGCGACCCTTCCCAAAAACCCATCATTTCGAATTGGCTTAATGCGTAAATATCGTACTCGCTTTGCATCTCATCTACTCTAATAGTGGTAGTATCTTGAGTATGAAAGGGAAGTAGATATAAAATAGTAAGTTCATTTTCTGGATTAGAAAAGAGATTAAGTATTGATAGAAAGGATATTACTGTTATAAAGATGTACTTTTTCATTGGCTAAAATTCAACTTGCGAAATTACATTTTTTTTGTGAAATGAAAAAAAAAAAATGTAATTTTGTACCCCTAAAAAATAATTAATTATGCGCATAAATAGAATTTCGGCTGAATCTACCCCTTTAATTGAACAAGCCGTTGACTTGTCGTTAGTTACGACTATTATTGATAAATATAGAAACAAGAAAGGGAGCGTAATAGCACTTCTTCAGGCTATACAATCGGTGTACACTTACCTTCCTAAAGAGGCATTAGTATTAATAGAGAAAGAATTAAATCATCCAGTTACTGAACTTTATGCGGTAGCCACATTCTATGCACAGTTCAAATTAAAGCCATCAGGAAAATATTCTATTAAAGTTTGCAAAGGGACTGCTTGTCATGTACAAAATGCAACGGCCTTATTTAATGCTCTTTCCGACCATTTAGAGATAAAAGATGGCGACACTACTCCAGACGGACTATATACTCTTGAGTCTGTTTCATGTTTGGGTTGTTGTTCTTTAGCCCCTGCCATGATGGTGG
>CAYJOY010000219.1:0-2978 GCA_964371885.1 uncultured Lentimicrobiaceae bacterium
GCTAAAGGAGAAGAGATTACATTTACTTTTAATGGAAAAGAGGTAAAAGGCGAGGCGGGTTTTACCATTGCGGCGGCGTTGCATCAGGTAGGTTATCCAGTACATAGTCACAGCGAAGATGGCCGTGCTAGGAGCTTAGAGTGTGGCATTGGCAAATGTGGGGCGTGCGAAATGTGGGTAGATGGAGCCATTAAGCGTATTTGTATTACCAAATGCGACGGGATAAAAGAGGTGAAAGAGATACCTCTCGATTTTCTCCCTCCTATCTTGCCTCCCGAACCAGAAAGGGTAATTGATATTTATAAAACTACCGTGGTGATTATTGGGGCGGGGCCAGCAGGTTTGGCATGCCGAGAGGAATTGAATAAACAAGGAATTCCTAATATTGTGGTAGATAACAACGACAAAATAGGGGGGCAGTTCAACATGCAAACTCATCAGTTTTTCTTCTTCGAAAAGGAGAAGTTATACGGAGGTATGCGTGGGTTTGAAATATCGTCGACTTTAGCTGGCGACGACCACACGGGCATTATGCTTAACAGCACCGTTTGGGATATATTAGAGGGGAAGAGAATAGCCGTTAAGAACTTAGAAACACAATCTGTATTTTATATCGATGCACAATTTGTGGTGGTAGCTACAGGTGCCATCCCTTTTATGCCACCATTCGAAAACGACGACCTGCCGGGTGTTTATACAGCTGCGGTGGTGCAAAAGATGATGAATGTTGAAAATACCCTATTGGGCAAACGAATCCTCTCTATAGGGGCTGGCAACATTGGGTATCTCACCTCTTATCAGGCAGTTCAAGCTGGCGCTAACGTAGTGGCAATCATAGAAGCTATGGATAGAGAAGGGGGGTTCCCCGTGCAGGCGAACAGAGTGCGCCGTTTGGGAATACCAGTCATGACATCGCATATACTATTGAAAGCGTTACCCAACGAAGATTATTCGGGAATAGTGGGTGCCGTGGTAGCAGAGTGTGAAAACTTTGTGCCGATACCTGGTACCGAAAAAACCATTACCGATATTGATGTTATAAATATTTGTACCGGCTTAATGCCCGACGACCAGCTATTGCTAAAGAGCAAAGAGGTATTTGGCGTTTACACCTACGGTATTGGCGATGCCGTACGGGTAGGGGAGGGTACCTGTGCAGTGCTCCGTGGCAAACAAGCCGCCATGGAAATTGCCATGGAAATGGGTAAAAGGGTAAACTACGACGATTATCTCGCCATTTCTCGCGACTATATCGACTCGCAGCAACACCCTGTGCGCGTGCTAGAGAAAGCAACGCGACCTACTAAAGAGCGAATGGAAGCGAAAGGGTTTGTAATTGCCGACTGTATCTACGGCTTTGCATGTAACCCTTGTGCATTCTCGTGCCCCGAAAATGCCATTACCAAAAACACCACCTCCTCGGTACCTGTTATAGATTACGAGAAGTGTATCGGTTGTATGAAATGTATAACACAATGCCCTGGTTTAGCTATATTTGGATATAATATTGCCAAAAACTGGCTCTTCTTACCTATCGAAAATTTTGTGGAAGAGGGGGCGGAAGCATTCTTAATTGATAACAACGGAACCCCAATAGGGGAGGGGATAGTAGAAAAAATTACCTATAAAAATAACAAAACCCACTTAGCACGTGTTAAAGCTACCAATATTTCTGGCGAAGCATTAGTAGATGTGTCGGGGTTTATTGTGAAGGAGCACTATCCGAAACCGGTAACCATGCTCCCTTATAACAACGATAAAGTAGATGCCACCTACGTGTGCCACTGCGAAGATATAACCCTACAACAGGTATTAGAATCGGTAAAAGGGAGAGATGCAATTACCGTTGACGAGTTGAAGCACACCACCCGAATAGGGATGGGGGCATGTAGAGGGAAGCGCTGTATTCCGAGGGTGAGAATGTTCCTTCGAAAACATGGTATTGCTGTTATTAATGAAGCAACGCCGCGCGCGCCGCTATCTAATCAAATTACCATCAACGATTTATACGGCCCTAATACTACCCATAAATTCAAAACCAACACCAAAAACATTGCCCCTAAGCGTATTGAATGCGAAGTATTTATTGCAGGAGGCGGTATCGCGGGAAGTGCTTTATTCAGATATTTTGCAGAAGCGGGCAAGCAGGTGGTAATGGCCAATGCCGATGCGGGATCGTCGTGGAGAAATATTGCCGCCGGGCGCCCTGCATTCTCGGTACCTGAACTTGCCGACATTGCCGAACATAATCACGAAATATTTAGAGAGGTAAATAAACAGGCCAATATCCACTATCAACCCATACGTTATATTGGCTTTGCTCACGATGAGAAAACCTATAACGCCTTAGATAAATCGCGCGAATGGTCGAATGCCTATATGGTTGATAAAAAAGACTTTATTAAAGAAATATCTCCCTATTTCAACCCTAACCTCAATACTTATCAGGCCGCTTTAATAACCAACGATTGTTGGCAAGCAAGCCCAGGGCATATCCTCGATTATTTACGTCGTAAAGCATTAGAATATAATGCCACTTTCTTGTCGAACACTCAAGTGCTAGAGGTGCAAAAAGAGGGAGAACGATTTGTGGTACTGGTGCTTACTCAAGATAAGGAGTATGTAGAATATGTATGCGAACACTTTGTGAATGCGCTAGGCGGACAAGCAGAAAAATTTGCCAAACAGTTAGGGCACAATGTTACCATTTATCCGGTAAAACACCAAGCGTTTATTACCAAGCGTTTACCCAATTTAGGACCTAACGGGCGCAACTTAGATATGTTAATTGACAGACGCGTATACAAAGGCTTTTCGGCAGTTTATGGACAGCAATTGGCACATACAGGGCAAATTATTGGGTGTGCTTCGCCTGCTATTGAGCCTTTAGAAACGGACAAAAACCTAGCTATTAACTCGCAAGACTTTGCTGAGATTGTTTCTGAAATATTTGGACAATGGATTCCTAATCTAGGGCA
>CAYJOY010000219.1:2988-4282 GCA_964371885.1 uncultured Lentimicrobiaceae bacterium
AAAATAAGTTTGTTGTAGATCCAGATGCAGGTTTAATGATAGGGCTACGTGGGCATGGATTTATGATGGGGCAATATTTAGCTAAATTATATGTTGATAAATACCTCGGAAAAGAGGTTCCATCTTACATGCAACGACTATCGTTAGGTGGCGATGGCTTAGAAGAAAAAGCTTTTAAATAGTAATTATATGAGTTATACTGTTGATTTTACGCAACTAACGCAGTTTGTAAACCTCGAACTTGTGGCAAAACAGGTAGTAGAGGGGTTTATTACGGGCATTCACAAAAGCCCTATGCACGGCTTTTCGGTAGAGTTTGCCGAGCACCGTCAGTACAACCCCGGAGAACCCACTAAACATATTGACTGGAAGTTATATGGAAAAACCGATAAGCTTTTTGTAAAACGCTTCGAAGAGGAGACCAATCTCCGTTGCCATATTGTGGTAGACTGCTCCTCCTCTATGTATTTTCCTACAAGAGACCACTACTCATTAAAAACACCCAATAAGATATTTTGGTCTATTTATGCTGCGGCGGCACTCACACAAATATTAAAGGGACAGCGCGATGCGGTGGGTTTATCGCTATTTGCCGATAAACTGATGTTACATACCAGGGCACGCGGTACCGATGCCCACCTTAAAATGATATATCGCGAACTCGAAAATGTGTTGCAACCCATTGGTAAAGAAGAACAAAAAAAATCGATGGTTACCGATACGTTGCACCAAATAGCCGAAAACATTCATAGAAGAAGCATGGTGATTATTTTTAGCGATATGTTCGAATCGGAGGCCAACACCGACGAACTGATGCTAGCCTTACAACACCTGCGCCATAATAAACACGAAGTGCTATTGTTTCATACCTACGATAAATCGTTGGAGTTCGATTTTACCTTTGCCAATAGGCTCTATAAATTTGTGGATATGGAGTCGGGCGACGAAGTAAAATTCCATTCCAATTACATTCGCGATTACTATAAAAAAGCGATTGCAGAAAATTTTCAAGAGTTGAAAATAAAAACGGGGCAATATCAAATAGATATGATACCTGTAGACATTAACAAACCGCTTGATCAGGTGCTGTTGCCCTATCTTTTAAAACGAAAATAATGAATAAAAAAACAACTACCCCAACTACAACTACTTCCTCAAAACTCACTATAAAAGACTGGAACGAAGACGACCGTCCACGCGAGAAGTTTCTCTCGAAGGGGATGTCGGCCTTAACCAACGCTGAGCTATTGGCCATTTTATTACGTAGTGGCACCCGCGAAAGTTCAGCCTTAGA
>CAYJOY010000220.1:0-4241 GCA_964371885.1 uncultured Lentimicrobiaceae bacterium
TATATCCTATTTTTAAATCTTGATTTTGAGCATTTTGCAGTAGTTTATCGTAGGTCTCACTCTGTAAATGAGAGATATATGTTAGGTTCACCTCTTCGTTACCACTCGATAGTGTTTCATAATACTTTTGAAAGTGGGGGAGGAGCTGCGTAATAAACTGATGGCGACATTCGTAAATTTGGTGCGCCAACGGGGTTAACTGTTCATCGTAAATAGAGAGTAACGATTTATCGACGTTGCGTTGTATAGCAAACTGTTTGAGTAAGATATTACGTTGCTGTATAATTTTTTGATATTGAATAAGATAATGTAGATATGTTTTATCGCACTGAGAGATAATCATATCAAAAAACTTTCTTCTTACCTCGCTTCCATCGTTAATAATATCGTGATCATAAGGGGAAATCATAATGAGTGGGCAGAGTCCTATATGGTCGCTAAGTCGCTCATAATCTTTTTGATTGGCACGCATTGTTTTTCTGCCATTTTTATAGAGACAAGCTATTTTGGTAGTGCTTTCATTCTCATGATGTTGAAAGTCGCCATGCACTGCAAAGCCATCTGTTCCTATCTTAATGGCATAACTATCCTGTGAAGCAAAATAACTTTTGCAAAACGAGAGGTAGTATATGGCATCTAAAAGATTGGTTTTTCCGGAGCCGTTCGGGCCAAATATAACATTTACTTTGGGGTGAAATTGAAATTCGCCCGTTTCATACGATTTAAAATTGGAGAGCAGCAACGAATTTAACTTCATGTTATTGAAGCAATTGAATCATTTTTTCTAAATTCACAAGCTCTTGTGTACCCGTTTCCATATTTTTGAGCGTAAACTGTTGTTGTGCTATTTCATTCTCACCAGCCATAATCACGTATGGGATCTGTTTGGTATTGGCATAGTTCATCTGTTTCGCTATTTTAGCTTTGTCGGGATAGAGTTCAATAGCAATATTGTGCGCACGAAGCGTTTGTATGGCTTTTAGGGCATAGAGTTGTTCTTTTTCGCCAAAGTTGACAAAGAGCACTTTCACCATTTTGGTAATGTTATCGGGATATAGATTGGCTTCGAGCAACACGTCATAAATCCTTTCAGCACCGAACGAAATGCCGACGCCCGACATATCTTTTAGTCCGAACATTCCAGTTAGGTCGTCGTAGCGGCCACCACCGGCAATGCTTCCCATAGCTACGTTGTTGGCTTTCACCTCGAAAATTGCGCCCGTGTAGTAGTTTAAACCACGCGCCAACGAAATATCAATTTCGGGTTCCGTTAACGCTAGCGCTTTTGTATGTTGTAGTGTAGTTTCTATCTCTTGCACGCCACACATCCCTATTTCGCTCGAGGCTAAAAAAGCCTTTAAAAATGTTAATTTTTCTTCATTCGTTCCCGAAAGATTAAAGAAAGAGGCAATCTTTTCAATCTGTTCCTCTGGAATTGACTTCTCTAATAGTTCTTGACAAACTTTCTCTTTCCCAATTTTATCAAGTTTATCAATAGCAACGCAAATATCGGTTAATTTATCTGACTGTTGCACTACCTCTGCCATTCCGGCTAATATTTTTCTATTGTTGAGTTTTAGTGTTATTGGGATGTTCAGTTTTTGAAATACTTCGTAAGTAATTTGGATTAGTTCTAGTTCGTTTAGTAGTGAATTAGAACCAATTACATCTACATCGCATTGATAAAACTCTCTATATCTCCCTTTTTGTGGGCGATCGGCACGCCAAACTGGTTGCATTTGATACCTTTTAAAGGGGAATGTTAAGTCGTTGCGATGTTGCACTACAAAGCGCGCAAATGGCACTGTAAGGTCGTAACGCAGCCCTTTCTCACAAATTTTACACCCTAAAACAGCAGGATTTTGTTCTGTGAGGTCTACATTTTTAGCAAAATCGCCAGAGTTCAACACTTTAAACAATAGTTTATCTCCCTCTTCGCCATACTTCCCTGTAAGGGTAGCAAGGTTTTCCATTACAGGTGTTTCTATAGGGAGGAATGCGTATTTTTCGAAAATAGTGCGTAGTGTTTGGAATATATAGTTCCTTCGCGCCACCTCATGAGGGAGGAAATCGCGGGTCCCTTTAGGGATACTTGGTTTAATAATTGGAGCCATTGTAAGTGTTAAAATAAGTTAAAAAACATTATATATCAATATTGGCGTAGTGTGCATTTTGCTCTATAAATTCTCTACGAGGAGGCACTTCGTCGCCCATTAACATCGAGAAAATACGGTCGGCTTCTACCAAATTTTCTATCGTTACTTGGCGTAATGTTCTCGTGGCTGGATCCATGGTGGTAGACCAAAGCTGTTCGGAGTTCATCTCTCCCAAACCTTTATAGCGTTGCACATGTAAACTCGTCGGTTACCACTTTCAATTCAGGATCCGACCACACATAGCGTTGCTCTTTCCCTTTTTTCACCAAGTAGAGTGGTGGGGTAGCAATATATACGTGTCCGAACTCAATAAGTTCGCGCATATATCTAAAGAAGAAGGTAAGGATAAGGGTGGTAATGTGGCTTCCATCCACATCGGCATCGGTCATAATAATTACTTTGCCGTAGCGCAGTTTTTCCATGTTGAGTGCTTTTGCATCTTCTTCGGTACCAATAGAAACCCCAAGCGCGGTATAAATATTTTTTATCTCTTCGCTTTCAAAGGCTTTGTGTTGCATGGCTTTTTCCACATTTAATATTTTACCACGTAATGGTAATATAGCTTGGAATCGGCTATCGCGCCCTTGTTTTGCAGTACCCCCTGCCGAATCCCCTTCGACAAGGTAAAGTTCACACTCTGAGTATTTTTTCGATGAGCAATCCCATAGTTTCCCTGGTAATCCGCCGCCACTAAATACATTTTTGCGTTGTACTAGCTCGCGCGCTTTTCGGGCTGCGTGGCGTGCCGTAGCTGCCAATATCACTTTATTAACAATCTCTTTGGCATCTTTTGGATTCTCTTCTAGATAATTGGTTAGCATTTCGCCTGCCAATTGGTCTACAATACCACTAACTTCGCTGTTTCCTAACTTAGTTTTTGTTTGTCCTTCAAACTGTGGTTCTGCCACTTTAACAGAAATAATAGCGGTAAGCCCTTCACGGAAATCGTCGCCAGTAATTTCTATTTTTTGTTTTTCTAATTTATCGAGCATTTTACTTTCATCGGCATATTTTTTCAATGTACGTGTAAGTGCTCTTCTAAATCCAGTAAGGTGGGTTCCACCCTCTATTGTATTAATATTGTTAACGTAAGAGTGAATATTTTCGGTGAAAGAGGTGTTGTATTGCATCACCACTTCCACAGGTACGTTCGCTTTTTCGCCCTCCATATAGATAGGGAACTCCGTAATTTTCTCTCTCCCTTTATCTAAATATTTAATAAAATCTTTAAGACCTTCTTCCGAATGATATATATCGTGTATGGGCTCGCCGTTTTCGTTAAGGTTACGTAAATCGGTAATTTCTAATTTTATCCCTTTATTCAAAAAGGCTAACTCTTTCAATCTATTAGCCAATGTGTTATAGTTGTAGGTGGTGGTGGTAAAGATGGAACCATCGGGTTTAAACCAAACTTTAGTCCCTCTATAGTCGGTTGTACCTACTTCTTTAACAGAGTAGACTGGTTTTCCACATTCGAACTCTTGCACAAAATGTTTTCCATTTCTGTATACTTCTGCTTTAAGATGTGTAGATAGGGCATTAACACACGATACCCCTACACCGTGAAGACCACCAGACACTTTATAGGAATCTTTATTAAATTTACCTCCAGCGTGAAGTACTGTTAGCACTACCTCTAACGCCGAACGCTTCTCCTTCTCGTGCATATCGGTAGGGATACCACGCCCATTATCTAAAACAGAAATAGAGTTATCCTCGTGTATCGTAACTTGTACATGGTTACAATGACCTGCTAATGCTTCATCGATAGAGTAGTCTACCACCTCGTATACCAAGTGATGTAATCCACGTTCACTTACGTCGCCAATGTACATGGCGGGGCGTTTTCTTACTGCTTCTAAGCCTTCTAGTACTTGGATATTATCAGCTGTATACTCTTGTTGTTTCAACAAGTCGTTATTTAATTCACTCATAATTAATATATTGTAATAATGTAAAATGGTGTGCAAATATATTCTTTTTTTTGAATTAAAAAGGATGAAATAAGAGGTTGTTATTAACAATGTTTTAGACAGTGAAACATATAGGGGACATCTAATAATTCCCCATCGATTTTATAACAAT
>CAYJOY010000221.1:0-4232 GCA_964371885.1 uncultured Lentimicrobiaceae bacterium
AAAATTTGTGGAAAGATCAATTAAAATGGGGGAAACCGTTTGCGGCATTGTTAGGAGCGGTAGAAATGCAAAACGCATTCCACCTCCCAGCAATTGGCGGGAAGGACTCAATGAGTGGGACCTTCAAAAATTTGAATGTGCCGCCAACATTAGTGTCGTTTGCCGTAGCTACAGAGAAAGCAAAAAATATTATCTCGCCCGAGTTTAAAAAAATAGGAAATAATATCTACTTTATTAAAAATGAAGTAGATGAAAATGGAAATATCAATTTTGAACTGACCAAGAAAATTTTTAGTGAGGTTTATAAAAATATTATATCCCAAAAAATAATATCTGCTTTCACCTGTCAGTTTGGAGGAGTAATAGAGGCACTTTGCAAAATGAGTTTCGGGAATGGTTTAGGATTCTCCATTCAATCAAGTGAGGATTTGTTTGGATACCAATACGGAAGCTTTGTAATTGAAACAGAGGAGGAATTAGCGATGGAGCATACCATTTATTTAGGAAAGGTGACCGACCAAATCTCTGTAAATGGAGTGGAAATAAACAAAGAAGCAGTATTAACAGCATGGGAAAACACATTATCATCAGTATATTAATATATTAATAAATATAAATGCAAGCAGAATTAGAACAAACCCACGAAGCGGTTATCACCTTAAAAGAAGTCGATATTTATCAACGTAAAATGTTGATTCTCCCTAAAATAAGTCTAACTATTAATAGAGGGGAGTTAGTATATTTAATAGGAAAAACAGGGATAGGGAAGTCCTCTATTTTTAAAATGCTGATTGCAGCTGAGGTTGCTAACGGATTAGAGGCTTCTATTGCTGGTTTCGATCTGAAAAAGATAAAAGGGAGAAAAATTCCCTATTTGAGGAGAAAAATAGGAATTGTTTTTCAAGATTATCAACTATTAGCTGATAAAACCATCATCGACAATTTAATGATAATGATGCGGGCTTCAGGCTGGAAGAATAACGAAGAGATGGAGAAACAAGCGCAACACGTGTTAGAGTTGGTGGGTTTAAGTACCAAAGATTTTAAATATCCGCATCAGCTTTCTGGGGGTGAGCAACAAAGAGTTTGTATTGCTCGAGCATTATTGAATGGTCCTGAAATAATATTGGCAGACGAGCCAACAGGTAATCTCGACCCAATAACATCAGAGGAAATCTTTGAATTGTTCCAGGAGATTAATAGAAAAGGGACTACTGTGTTTATTGCCACGCACGATTTCTTGATGATTGATAAATTCCCATCGAGAACGCTTTGTATTGAGAATAACCGTTTAATAGATTCTGGCGTTTAACAAGTTGCATGAAAAAGCTTATTTTCTTATTTTTCGCATTCCTCATCTTAATGCCATTTGGCTATGCTCAGCCGAAGTATGTCTTTTTATTTATAGGCGATGGAATGGGTGCTGCGCAAATACAGCACGCAGAGTTTGAAGCAAAAAAGAATGGCGATACGCTCTGCTTTGAAACTTTTCCAGTAGTTGGTATGATTAAAACATCTTCAGCCAACCGAAAGGTAACCTGCTCTTCGGCCGCGGGAACAGCCTTGGCCACTGGTAATAAAACCAATAACAACGTGTTAGGGCTCTCGCCCGATTATACCATTAAGTATAGAAAAATAACACAAGACATGAAACGTGCTGGTTATCAAATAGGGATTGCCACATCGGTAAGCCTCGACCATGCCACACCCGCTGCTTTCTATGCCACCGCTAAAAGTAGAGAAGATTATTATGAAATTGCATCGCAAATACCAGCCACTCGATTCGATTACTTTGCAGGTGCTGGCTTTATTGAATCGGCACCCGACAGTCTAACTTCGTTAGAGACCATCTTTAAAAAAGGAAAATATCATGTTTCTCATACTATAGAAGAGTGCCTGGCATCAAAAAATAGATACAATATATTAATACAACCCACAGGAAAATCGGTTTATAACATCCCTTATTTTATAAAAAAAGAGAAAAACGATTTTACATTAGAAGCATTAACAGCCACAGGGATAGCCAGATTTGGGACCCGCCCTTACTTCTTTATGGTAGAATCGGGGTTGATAGATTGGGCAGCACACGATAATTTTCTCGATGAAATGACAGGCGAAGTGTATGCGTTATCTAACGCCGTAGAATTGGCTCTGGAAGTGTATAATCAATATCCTGAAGAGACTTTAATAATAGTAACAGCCGACCACGAAACTGGTGGGCTAGTTATTAACGAAAAAGAGACTAAATTTACCACCGATGATCATACAGCCGTGCCAGTACCCATATTTGCAATAGGTAAAGGGAGCGAGGTGTTTGCAGGTTACTATGACAATACTGAACTGATAACAAAATTGAGAAGCTTGGTGCTCTTGCCCATAATTACACATTAAGAGCAACTTATGACTAGATGGGTTTGCTTGTGTGTAACAAAGAGTTGATAGCAGTTGCAAAGAGAAATGCTAAATAAATTATAGACTATGAGAAATAAAACTATTCTTTGGGATCACGCTCGTTGTAAAACATGTTATTCGTGCATCCGTGCTTGCCCTACAAAGGCCATTCATGTAAAGGGGGGGAGTGTGTTTCCCACCATTGAAGATGCGCGATGTAATTATTGTGGTCAATGTATTTCTGCCTGCGCGTACGGTGCCATTTCTTATTATAACTCCATTGGAGATGTGAAGCGCCTCCTCAATTCAGAGTATAAAGTAGCAGCCATCTGTGCCCCCTCTATTGCAGGCGAATTTGCTGATATAGCCGATTATAGAAAATTTGTGCAGATGATTCGCTACCTTGGTTTCGACTATGTGCACGAAATGTCGTTTGGAGTAGATGTTGTGGCCTCTAAATTTAAAACGCTAATCAACCCTTTTAAGGGAAAGTATTATCTAACAAGTCATTGCCCAGCAGTAGTAGAGCTAATAGAGAAGGTATATCCAGAGCAAGTGGGTAATCTAGCTCCTATTTTGCCTCCATCTGCTACTACAGCATTGCTCATTAGAAAATTGTATGGCCCCCATATAAAAACGGTTCATATTACGGCGTGTGTCTCGGCAAAAGCCACTACATTGCGTTATACCGACGAGGCAAAAATAGATGCCGTGATTACTTTTGAAGAGTTGCGGCACCTGTTTGATGAGTTTAACATAAAAGAAGCATTTACTGAGTTTTCCGACTTCGATCCACCCTACGGCTATAAAGGGGGGTTGTACCCAATTCCGAAGGGGTTTGTAGAATCGGCTGAACTTCAAGGGGATATGCTTGATAGCGTGATACAAACAGTAGATGGACATAAAGAGGTGTTGAAAGCAATGGATGAGTTTAAGTCGCTAACAGAGGATCTGAAAAGCCATTTTAATCTCCTCCTGTGTAAAGGGTGTATTACTGGGCCGGGAATGTCGCAGACTAAGAATAAATATTTAAAAAGAAGGTTAACCAAAGATTACGTAAAAAAGAGAATTGCGCAATTCGATGTGAAGAAGTGGAGTGATGAGTTGGGTAAGTATTCCCAAGAGAGAAGTTTGAATTTCTCTTTTAAAGCTAAACCACACGTACTCCCAAACCCTGACACCGAATTGGTACAAACGTGGCTTCAATATATAGCGGAGCCAAAGGATGGAATTGAACTCAACTGTACGGCTTGTGGGTATCCCTCTTGCCGAGATCTGGCCATAGCCGTGAGTCAGGAGATCGCAATCCCAGAAATGTGCGTCCCTAATTCGAGAATAGGTTCACAAGAAGCGCGCGTGGCCATGAGAGCGAAAGATGAAGAAATTGGGAATTCGCAATCTATGATTGAAAAGTTAGAAGCGGAAAATAAGAGAGAAAAAGAGGAGGTAGCTAACTTAAAATCGGCACTCTCTATTATGATAAAAACACTAAATGCTGGGATGGTATTAGTAGATGAAAAATTAAAAGTACTAGACTCTAATTTAGGTTTTATCAATATATTAGGAAATGATGCTCGAGAAATTCACGAAGTGATACCTTTTTTAGAAGGTGCCGATGTAAGGTCGTTACTGCCAGAAATCATAGCTTCTCAGCTTGCCTATTTTGTACAACATAATATTAGTCAAATCACAAAAGATGTGGAAATTGAAGGGAAACTGATAGGAGTTACCATGTTTCATCTTGTTCCGAAGCATTTGATTGGGATTTTACTCCGAAACCTCAATTCGGTGGAGGAACGCCCCGATGAAATTATAAATAGAATAGAAGAGGTAATAGAAGG
>CAYJOY010000222.1:0-1740 GCA_964371885.1 uncultured Lentimicrobiaceae bacterium
CCAAAGGTGCGCTGTCCATCATGAAAGTATCCAAACTGGTCGGCCTCTGCAATTTCAGTTTTTGCGGCTACTAAAGTCCATCCTGATGTATTTTCGCTTTCACCTGTTACCATATTTACGATATTTGTACCGCGCTCAAGTGCTACCCCATTACCATCTTCGCTAACATAAACCTCCTCTCCAACAAAACTCCAGTTGGCATAGTTTTGTGCCCACCATGGTCGTGTTTGAATGGTTTCGGTAGCACGTATTACATTTTTATACACCATGCCAAACAACATTTCATCACCAATCATCACCGATTTTCGTATGTGAAACATTAAATCTTCATTCACTTGTGGTCCTTTTATTTGATAACCCGGTGCCACTGGATGGTCGGGTGCTGGGGTAAAAACAAACGATGAAGTAATATCTCTCCATAACGTGTCGTAAAATTCATATCTAACAGGGAGCCCATCAAATGTGGTTAAAGGGAGCCCAAAAGGTTTGGTAATATCGGTAATTACATCGTAATAGTTAGTATCACCTTCAATACCACCAGGGATAGAATCAGCTCTAGAACTTGATAAAAAAGTAGGGGTTGCATATAAAGCGTTAATAGCTCGTAACGAGGCATTAAAGAATTCAGCATTAGTAGGCAATCCATTTAATACACTAGGCATATCACTTTCCGAACCGGCCAACAGAGTAGGGTGCGAAAACTCTTTTCGTTCCCAATATCTAGGGTCGTACCCCACTGGTAGTTCATTCCCCCTAGAAAATAATGAAGCACCTGTATAGCCATCAACTCCATCTGGGTCTGGGGTAATTCCGCCAATAGCATCAATAGGAGAATATTGTTTAAAATAATCTAAATGCTGGTAATGTACCTCTCCATCCACTTCATTAATTTTTCCTATCGTAGCCCCAACTGTTCCTGAGGTACCTCCAGGAAACTGGTACACTTGGGAGATGGCGTATGAAGTTTCAATATTAATGGTACCTGATACGGCATCAGCAAAGCCAATAATCCCTCCAACATTTTCATTTCCTTCCACAAATCCTACATTTACACAATTGGCAAGGCTGATAAACCGCTGTGTGGTATCGGTAGTGGTAGCTGCTTTACCAATAATCCCCCCCACACATAAATCACCACTTAAATATCCAATATTTTCACAAACGGTAATGGTTTTACTTTGATTTATCCCAATAGTAAATCCCACAATACCTCCTAACGCCGAAGAGTTTGGAGCAAACACATAGCCCGCATTACCACATGCCTCAAGACCTTGATAGCTATGTGCTACTACTCCACCTACATATACGTTGAAATGCTCACCAGTAGCTGTGCCTGTTCCTACTCTATTCGAATAGCTCATTACATTAGCATAATTGAAAAGGTAACTGGCATACGAATTTTCGTAAAGTCGCCCTACCAACGCAGCCGTCCATGAGTTTTGGTTGGTCGCATACGATTCAATTTGCCCTAGTGTGATTATATACTCTAACTCTGCTTTGAATTCATCTTCCGAACCACCTGCCACAATACCAAAAAGGCCTGTATGGGCACTACTATTATTAATATATATGTTTTCAATACGGTATCCCCCGCCATGAAAACTACCTCTAAATATATCTCCTAAGGCATCTATATCATTAAATTCATTAGGAATTGTTACATGGAAATCTGTCCCTTTTCCTATAGGTGGAAAATTATAGCGATGGCGTCCTTCGCTTGTCTCTTCATCTGGCCTCAGC
>CAYJOY010000222.1:1773-4226 GCA_964371885.1 uncultured Lentimicrobiaceae bacterium
TCCCATGTCTAAGTTAGCCATTAGTCTAAAGTAGCGTCCTGCATATCCACCATATTTTTTACCGTAAAATGTTTGTGCTAGGTAATCGTTGTACTCATCATTATAGCTACTTTCTCCATTAACACTTAAAGCTATATGAGCAAGTTGAGCAGGATAGTAAATCGTAATAGGGTCATCGGGGGTTAGTCCTAATCCAGAACCTTGGAATGATCCTGAGGTTTCATCCCAATAGCCAAATTGTGAACTTCTAGCCTCTTCCGGATAGCCATAAATAGGATCGTAAGCCCCGTATGCATCTACCAGCATACCACCCCAAGGTCTCCCCTCGTATGCCCAATAAGGTCGCGATTTTTGACTTCTTTTATAGTTGAGAAAGTTATATCTTTTAGGGGGAATATTAGTAGAGTGAGACTTGATAAGTTCCAGCATTCCTAATGTATCACGAATAGGCAAGTGAATTACTTTTCCTGTAAAAGATAGGCCATCAGAAGTTTCCCATTCAATAGGCGATTCTTCTACGGGGAGTGTCATTGCTACTTCAAAATCGTGCTGTACATTACTTACATTATCGTTACTTGAAAAAATGAGCGGTACGGCGGAAAGTGCCATATTGTCTTTCATTTTATCAATAAATATTGCCACCCCTCCCATAAAACCTCTTTCGTTATCGGGATTAAGATCTGAAGGCAATAAATCACCATCTTCTCTCTTTATAGAGTCAAGCGGCGGTTCTATAAAAGCTTTTAACATAGGATAGTAACCACGAGTATACACCCATTGCGCTTCGCTATTTCCAGCTTCAATACCATCTGTTCTTTCAGGATTTCCAGCATAAATATTTTCATTCGCAATAATTTCTTCGGTTACTATTAATTTCGAAAGACCGGCAATGTTATAGCCGTATGCGCCAGGTGAACTAGAGCCAAAGCCTCCATTTGCCGACATTTTCCCATCAAAAAAGTTACTCCCTACCCCATCTGGTAAAAATTCAGAATCGGTTACTCCAGTTTGCGTAAACCCTCCAATAATACTTCCCAGAAAGTTTTTATTATCGGTAGTAAGTTCGCCAATAAATAGATTGGGCGATGCCGAGAAGTTGTTAGTTACAAATTGACGATAATCTGTAGCAATTGCTGGTTGTACATCTACCAGTTCTCCAATAATACCACCCGCTTTATTTTGCTCTACAATAACAGCACCTGCATTCATATTGTTTTTATACAGTGCTTTAAGCTGCACCCTGTTAGTAGCATTAGTTGATAGCCCTACAATTCCTCCCAATTGCGATCCACCGATGGCAGCTCCAGAATTATAACAATTTTGTACCACAACCACCATCTCATCGGTAAGGTTATCTTCGCGCACTTTCTCCACCTTACCTATTATACTCCCAACCATGTTATTGGCAGCAATTCCTAATGGAGGAACAGATACGATGCCTATTTCACCTCTGTTAAAACAATATTGTACGGTAGCACAATCTGTTATTTTACCTACAATCCCTCCAGTCGCTGAAGAAGAAGCGAGGTTGTAGACATTACTATAGTTGAAGCACCACTCTACTAACCCTTGTTGTTTCAATGAACCATCGGTGTTTCTTGAGGCTCGTAACTCTCCTACTATCATCCCAGCATCAGTATTAAAGTGTCCTGAAGCGTTGGCAGCTATTCCCACGTAGCTTACACTTCCCCCTTCTACAACACCGAATAGCCCTCCTGTGGCAAATTTCAAATTCTGAATTTCCAACCCACCACCATGTAAATGCCCTTTAAAAGGATGAGTATCAGTTCCAATGGAGGGAAATGGATGTTCGCCCCCAAAATTTAAGAAACTGTGAATATGCCAATATTTACCTTCCGAGTCTTCAATTACAGTGTCGTTTTCAGGGTCAGGTATCTGATTAATACGGTAAGAAAGGGAAATAAGCTGACGAGGGTAGTATATTTGAAAAGGAAACGCTTGAGTACCATCTCCATGTGTTATAAAAGTTCCTGTTCCAGTATTTCTTGCTACCTCTCTCCATTTGGTGGGCGAACTTGCAGGTGCAAACCCTTTATTGGTATCTGATAAGCTTATATAACCTTGCTCCCCTACCCTACACTGTTTACCTCTAATATAATTATGAGAGTTATCAAACTCAGGTTGTATTTCAGCAGCACTACTCCAAATACCATAGCGTTCACCATCTTCAATATGCTCTGTATTTCCTTTCCACTCGTATGACAAGTAAGCCCATAGTGGTCGTTCGCTCGGTTGGATATTGTTCACAAAATGGTGCTGAAAACTAAAAGTTTCCGATTCCGAAACAGCTATAGTAGCCGCTAAAGTGTCTATGGCGCCATCGCCTAAAAAGTCGTAAACTCCATCAGGTATATCTACGTTGAAAGAAATAGTATCTCCAATGTAAGTAACAATATCCATTAAAAAGGGAGATGTAACATTGGAGGCCACAT
>CAYJOY010000223.1:0-1318 GCA_964371885.1 uncultured Lentimicrobiaceae bacterium
TACAACCTTCTTCAAATTGCACATCTACTACTGCACCAATTACTTGCGATATTTTTCCTTTTATTTGTTGGGATGTCATGAATATATTTTTTCTTAAATTAATATCTTTTTTTTTGCGCGCCAAAAATATATAAATTTATGATATAATCAACCTTTAATATCATTTTTATTAGGTTTTTTTTTAAAGAGAGGAATCCACACAATATTAAGTAATGAAACCAATATCTCATCTCAAATCTGGGCAAAGCAATTTTTAGAGGTCCCCTATATAAATAGTTATCGATAACTCATAAATATTTTGTAATTTTGCCGCCATTTTTATAACACGAGCATGAGCGACTTTGAGCACACCCATAACAACGAATTAATTCAAAATTTCAAGAATAATATCGATAATAATTTCTCTTTCTATTACGATTCGGATGATGTTGAAGATCTTGTTGATGCATTTTTTGAAACATTAGAGTTTCTGTACTTAGAAAAAGCGATAGAATATGGCATTGCCACCTATCCTAACCATATTCACTTTAGGATAAGCAAAGTAAAGCAACTCATTATACAATTTCGTGTTGAAGATGCTGAAAAAGAACTGGATAAAATTGAGAATAACTTCCCTCCATTTGCAGACATGTATGTTGAACGTGCCTATATTTCACAATTTTTGGATAGAGAGGTAGACATTATTGCCCTTTTACAAAAGTCGTTAAATCTCGATTACGACAATTCCGAAGCTCATTTTTTTATTGGCAAGGAGTATTTGAAGAAAGAAAATATAAACGACGCCATTAAACATATAACGTTGGCGCTAAATTTAGACGAAGGCTTGATGGATCAGCTTTACAACTACTCTCAAGCAGTTGATGAAAGCCACCTTGAGGAAGTGGGCATTGAGTTTTTCACCAGACTCACGAATGCCTTTCCACTTCACGGTGCTACTTGGTTTGCTTTAGGGCTAGCCTATTCTGGACAAGAACAGTTTGAGAATGCACTCGAAGCCTACCTGTTCTCATTATCGTGTGAGTACGAAATTGCCCCATTGCATTCCAACATTGGGAATACCTATTTCGAACAATCTAACTATGACAAAGCAATTGAACACTATCTCGAGGCCTTTAGGATTGATGACTCTGATTACTACTCACTTTCAAGCATTGGCGATTGTCTTTCCGAACAGCGTTGGGATGATGAAGCGCTTGAGTACTACCAAAAATCTCTCAACATCAACAAATTTCACACTAACGCCATCTTAGGTACTATAAATATTTTAAAAAGACAAAACAAACATGATGTTGCTTTCCAATTCTTTAAGGATACTATT
>CAYJOY010000223.1:1398-4212 GCA_964371885.1 uncultured Lentimicrobiaceae bacterium
ATGCTAAATTTCTTAGACTCAAACCTTTTAGAGCAACTTGATATTGACGATAAAGAAATTGACGAAACATTTGGGAATATTATTACCAAGGCTTTAGAATTTTGCGACAATTCCGAGTCGTTGCTATATGCCATTATTAAACATTGCCTCAACAACAACTATTTCACAATGGTTAACCACATAATAGAACACTATTCTGGAAACGATGCACTTCCTTTCGCCATCGAAAACTATTACCGCGCTGCTGTATTCGCTCTTAGTGCCGACATGAAGCAATCGGAGTATCACCTCGAGATTGCACTGCTTCTCGACTATAACTCGCACGATGAGTTTCTTGAATTAGACAAGCGCATTAACGAATCCTCTGAAATTATTAATTTTATCAATTTATATAAACCACATGAAGAATTTTAAAATCATAGCATTATTTATTTGTATTGTATTAAGCTCCAATCTACTCGCACACAACTCTGCTCCTGAGCCAGTTGTTGACACTGCAAAAACAGAATCGTCGTTCATTATAAAAATGTTTGAGAAATACACCGAAAACCTCAACTATTTTACGGTAACGGCACTAATGACTATTGAGAGTTCTTTTATCCCTTTCCCTTCCGAAATTGTAGTCCCTCCTGCAGCATATAAAGCTTGCGATGAAACCAACACTGCATTATATAAAACTGACAATGAATTTATTAACATTGCTTTAGTTATTTTCTTTGCCACACTTGGAGCCATGATAGGGGCGCTTATCAATTACTATTTAGCATTCTTCTTAGGACGCCCTTTTATATATTGGTTTGTGGAGACACGAATAGGGAGATTGTGTTTATTAAATAAAGAAAAAGTGATAAAAGCGGAAGAATACTTTGTAAAGAATGGCAATATATCTACATTTGTGGGACGACTTATCCCTGGTATTCGCCAATTAATTTCTATTCCTGCTGGATTAGCAAAAATGAACTTACCTCAATTTCTCATATACACCTTTCTTGTGGCTGGAATATGGAATGTTGTATTGGCTGGGTTAGGCTATTTTGCTCATGGGAATAAAGATTTAATTGCAGAATATTCGCACTTCCTTTCTTATATTTTCTTAGGATTAGGGATCCTGTTTATTGGCTACATGGTATACAAAGGGTTCTATGCGAAATCAAAAAATGAAGAGAAGTAATGAAAAGGCTTGGCATTATTGGGAAACCTCTCGCCCATAGTTTTTCGAAAAGGTATTTTACGGAGAAATTTTTCCGTGAAAGCATCGCAGGATACAATTTCGAACAATATGAACTACAGTCAATTGAAGACTTTCCATCTTTAATTCGTTGCAATACTGAACTCCAAGGCCTCACCGTAACCATTCCTTACAAAACTGTTATCATCCCTTATTTAGATGAAATAGATAAAACTGCAAAAGAGATAGGTGCTGTAAATGTACTAAGAATACATTCCTCAGAAAAATCTTCATTTATAAAGGGGTACAACACCGATTATATTGGTTTTATTAAAACACTACCAACTGAGGATTGGAAAAAAATGAAGCATGCAATTGTATTGGGTAGTGGGGGTGCTTCGCTTGCTGTTCAATATGTTATGAATATATTTCAAATTCCGTATGTGGTTGTGAGTAGAAACAAAGAAGAAGGGGCACATCAATGCAACATTACTTACCTCGAACTTACAGAGGAACTAGTAAAAAGTTCATCACTCATTATTAATACCACACCGTTGGGGATGTATCCTAATATTGAAAGTAAACCAGCGTTTCCATTCCATTTTCTATCTGATAAACACACACTTATCGACTTAGTTTACAACCCAACTGTTACTTCTTTCATGAAAGAAGGGATGACGCGCGGAGCCACTGTTTATAATGGAGAAACGATGCTCTATGCACAAGCAGAAGAGGCATGGAAACTTTTCTCGAACGATGAAATCTTCTCTCAAATAAATACATAAGATACTGATACTATGAAAAAAGAAAAAATTTCTGCCATAATATTTGCTGCAGGGCTAGGAACGCGCCTTTATCCTATTACGAAAAATCGTCCAAAAGCACTTGTAAAATACAAGGATAAAGTTTTATTAGAGAATGCTATTGAAACTATTATTGCACACGGAATTCACCATATCGTAATAAACGTTCATCATTTTGCTGAGCAAATCATAGCCTTCGTAAAACAACAAAAGTACGATGCTACAATTGAGATTTCGCACGAAAAAGAGATGCTGATGGATACAGCGGGAGGCTTAAAAATGGCCGCACCTTTTTTCCATGATTGCGACCATATTTTAATGTATAATGTAGACATTATATCTACTATCAATCTTAGCAAATTGATTGCAGTACATTGCGATAGTAATGCGCTGGCAACGCTTGCCGTAAAAAACAGAGAGACCTCGCGTTACTTCCTTTTCGACGCTGAGAACCTTTCGCTTTCTGGATGGGAAAATGTTAAGAGCGGGGAGCAAATAATCGTGCGGGAGGCAGCTAGTTATGAACCGTTCGCCTTTAGTGGGATTCATATTGCTAAGAAAGAGCTCTTATCATTTATTCCAAATAACAAAAAGTATTCTATCACACCATTATATTTAGAGGCATGTAAAAACAATCTTATTCTAGGCTATCTTCATCAAGAAGATGAGTGGGAAGATATTGGCAAGATAGAGATTTCTGGCCAATTACTATCTTGATTCTAAGAGTTGGGTATGATGTTTTAATGTTCTTAAAATCAACATTAGAACAAAGAAAGCAGCAGCTATATAAACAGTGATGCGACAAAAATCCCATTCCCCTGTCATAAAAAAGTTTCTCAACAC
>CAYJOY010000224.1:0-2717 GCA_964371885.1 uncultured Lentimicrobiaceae bacterium
ATGCTACTTGTCGAAAATATCTGCCATCAACAGGCGAGATAGCGGTTAATTGATTTAGGTTCATATTATGCTAATTCTTCGGTAATTCTATCGTTTACTAATTTCATATAGGCGTCAACGGTCATAGTACCATGGTCGCCTACGCGGTGCTCACGTACGGAAACGCTGTTTTCTTCACGCTCTTTTTCGCCCACAATTAACATAAATGGGATTTTTTTCATCTCGGCATCACGGATTTTTTTACCCGTTTTCTCCGCTCTTTCGTCAATGGTAACTCTCACATCTTGTGCCTCTAATTTTTCTTTTAACTCGTAGGCATAGTCAAGGTATTTATCAGAGATAGGTAAGATGATAGCTTGTTCTGGAGTGAGCCATAATGGGAAATTACCACCTGTATGTTCTAACAGTACCGCCACAAAACGCTCCATAGAGCCAAATGGGGCACGGTGTATCATAATAGGACGACGTTTTTGTTGGTCGGCATCAATATACTCAAGGTTAAAACGTTCTGGAAGGTTATAGTCCACCTGAACTGTTCCTAACTGCCATTTTCTGCCCAACGCGTCTTTCACCATAAAGTCTAATTTTGGGCCGTAGAATGCCGCTTCACCCGTTTCAGTAATGGTTTGTAACCCTTTTTCGGCAGCTGCCTCAATAATAGCGCGCTCTGCTTTGTCCCAGTTCTCATCGCTACCTATATATTTAGTATCGTTGTTAGGATCACGTAGAGATATTTGCGCAGTGTAATTTTTAAAGTCAAGTACTTTGAAAATATACAAGATAATATCAATTACTTTGCAAAACTCCTCTTTCAATTGGTCAGGCGTACAGAAAATGTGTGCATCATCTTGTGTAAAGCCACGTACGCGAGTTAAACCATGTAACTCACCACTTTGCTCGTAGCGGTAAACCGTGCCAAACTCTGCATAACGGATCGGAAGATCGCGGTAAGAGTGTGGTTTCAAGGCAAATACTTCACAGTGGTGAGGACAGTTCATCGGTTTTAAGAAAAACTCTTCTCCCTCTTGTGGTGTAGTAATAGGGCGGAATGAATCTTCACCATACTTTTGATAGTGCCCTGAAGTTTTATACAAATCTACGTTTCCAATATGAGGACACATAATTTGTTGGTAACCATATTTTTTTTGTACTTTTTTCAAAAAACTCTCTAAGCGATCTCTTAACTCTACCCCTTTAGGTAACCAAAGTGGAAGTCCAGCTCCCACGTTTTGCGAGAAAGCAAACAACTCTAACTCTTTTCCCAATTTTCTATGGTCGCGTTTTTTAGCCTCTTCTAATAATGCTAAATATTCGTCCAATTCTTTTTTCTTTTGGAAACTCACCCCATAGATACGGGTGAGCTGTTTTCTTTTTTCATCGCCGCGCCAGTAGGCACCTGCTATGTTTAATAATTTCACCGCTTTAATAGTGGATACGTTCAATAAGTGCGGCCCGCGACAAAGGTCGGTAAAATCGCCTAATTGATAAATAGAGATAGTGCCATCTTCTAAATCTTGGATCAGTTCTACTTTATATTCATTATTTTTGAAAATTTCTAACGCTTCAGCTTTAGAAACTTCACTGCGAACTAATTCAGCTTTGGTTTGTACAATTTCCAACATCTTTTTCTCGATAGTTGTAAAGTCGTCAGAAGAGATGGTAGTATCTCCAAAATCGATGTCGTAGTAGAACCCATTTTCAATATCTGGGCCAATTCCGAACTTAGCATTTGGATAAAGTTGTTGCACTGCCGCCGCTAAAAGGTGGGCGGATGAGTGCCAAAAAACGGACTTACTCGCTTCGTCATTCCAAGTGAGCAAGGTTAAATTTACATCCTCCGTTATGGTATAATTAAGTGAAACTGTTTCATTATTTACTTTGGCTGCTAATACGTTACGTGCAAGCCCCTCGCTAATACTTAGCGCTACTTGATAAGGAGTAATCCCTTGTTCATACTCTCTTATCGAACCGTCTGGTAGTGTAATTTTGATCATAATTTTTTTGTCTTAAAATAACCCGCGAAGATAAGATTTTTTTTATTAGGAACTTCAGTTTTAGTGCTAATTTTTTTTTCTGTTTTCCTATTTCCTCGCATTAAATAGCTCGCTATTTTTTGGGTAAAGCTAATTGAGTAATTGTGGCATCTTTTATTGCAAGTATAACTAACCTAATGATATATTAGCGTATAGTTCCTACACTATGTTCCTATCTCGTTTATATCTTTTCTCTTCAGAAATAGATGCTTACATCGTATAGATACTGGTATTAACTCTCCCTCTTTGGTTACTTTAAATTCTATATACTCAAAAAGAATTAAAGCCTCTGCATCTTCATAAACCAATGTTTTATTGTGTCTATCCAGAATACTTATGGGGGTTTCTTCTTCATAAGGGTCGATGCGTTCTACCGCATTTGAATTAATATGTTTAGCCCCCCAAAAATCAATTCGTTCTACCACTTTTTTCATTACAAGTTGCACATCCTTTTCAAAATATTTTTTTCCATTATAATTGATAGAAAAGCGTTGTGTGCTGTCGTTAATATATCCTCCAAAAGGAACATGTAAGTATTTTTCATACAGATAGAAATCGTTAATTTCAAATTCTTCACTTCCATAGAAATAAAGAGGAGTTTCATCTTCATATTCATTCACAAATGATCGGTGATAACTATTAATTCTAAATAACTTCTTCAAATTTAGTCCGTACGAAACAGCA
>CAYJOY010000224.1:2727-4204 GCA_964371885.1 uncultured Lentimicrobiaceae bacterium
GGTAAGATAATCAACGGATGCAGCTAGTTTTTCTCGTTCGAGTGAGTCTAATTGTGCCAAAAAAGCCCACCCTTCAGTTTCGTTGTAGGTAGTGCCGAGTTGCTCTATTGCTTCACGATGTTTTAACACGTTGTTTGCATGGTGCTTAACAGCAATGTGATACGGAGAAACAAAGGGAATGTAGAGCATAGCAATGCTCACTATGGCCACTATTGAGAAGAGTGCAAAGTAGTTATATCCTTTTTGGGTAATATCAGCAATAATCCAAAGTGTAATAACCACGCCAAAAACAATAAGATAAAGGCGTTCTTCTGTTATTCCATATTCACCTATCCTATAACAAATACCCATCCAAAACAGTATAGCCGGAGCAATTAGTAGCCATGCTATATATTTGAAAATGAAATCTAATATCCGGTTTTTCTGTTCGAAAACGTAGTGTAAAATTTTGAAAAGATAAACCCCTAGAACCAATATAACTACGTAGGTAGCCACTGTCCCCCTGGGAAGTTCGCCACTAATGAGTATCGATAAGGCATATATGTTGAGAATTATAGCAAAAAGAATGGTGAGCGGGGAGAATACGTAGTGAATAAATATTTCTAAAATTTTGCTTTTTATAGGAATATTGCGATTGAAGGCGTGGTGTAGGAATAGAAATAGAAAGAGGGGAAATATGATATATGATGATACAATGCCTAGAAGAAATAGGGTCTTACTCCAAAATGGAGGGGTGAATAGAAAATCGACTACTTCGTAAATTCCATATATCATAAGGAATGTAATAAGGGTAAAAACGAGTGTTTGGGAAAGCACACCGAGGTAGATGGTGCCATCCTTTAAAAATACCGAATTACGATAGTGTAGTCTAGCTAGTAATACAATAGATATAGTAGCAATGTAAAGCAGCTCAGAGGGGTTGCCTTCTTGTCCATAAAGCCATGTAATACGATTAGCATCAGGAAAAAACATTAAAATAATAGCAGCCCCAATAGAAAGGAGGTAATATATTATTCGATAACGTTTCTGCTGAGTTAGGATATTAACAGTATATATTATGCTTATTAAAAACGGAATAATCGCGAATCTATCTTCATACCTAAGGTCGTAATGCCACCATGTTTCCGGTTTATTTATGAGACTAAACCCAAATATTGTATCGCAAATTGCGACAATAAAAAATAAAGCAAACTCGCAAGGATAGCTTTTAAAAACCTCTTTTAAAGAGATAAATTTACCGAAAAAACGTTGCATAACTTTCATAGTTCTCAATCTAATATAATGATTAAAATAGAACTGCAAAGTTAATGTTTTTTTTAGCTAAACATGCACAGCTCCGAATTATGAGTTGCAAATTTAAATATCTCCCTCAGCTTCGTTGTCCATCAATAGGTTTTCAGTAAGGGTAATTTTATCGATTTGGTTATTGAGCGAGGCGTCGTTACAAGGTACTGCCACGCGAATATAATTATCGGTA
>CAYJOY010000225.1:0-508 GCA_964371885.1 uncultured Lentimicrobiaceae bacterium
CTTTCTCCAGCAGCACGTTTAGGGGCAATAAACTCTATGTTGGTTTTATGAAATCCGATCATTTGAATAAAACCTCTAAGAAAACGGTTACGTTCGCGGTACTCCGTTTTTAATAAATTGATAACACGGCGCGAAAGCATGAAAAAATCGCTAGCGTTAGGCTCTAACTTCGTCTTTGTAATTTTGTTAATGAGCGCATAAAACATCGATGAGGTGACGCGACGGAGCCAACCCCCATCTTGCCTGTCCTTCCTTACCATATTTACAATGTCGGTGCCAGATAGATACGCAGCATACATCTCCTTGATGTACTGAGGGGGATGCTGTAAATCGGCATCTAAACAAATAGCAAAATCACCACGACAATGGTCGAGACCTGCAATCATGGCTGCCTCGTGTCCAAAGTTTTTGGAGAAATTAACAATACGCACTCTCGAATCTTGTTGGCAAAACTTTTTTAATAAATCTAGCGATCCGTCAGTGCTCCCATCATTAACAAAAATAAGTT
>CAYJOY010000225.1:518-2897 GCA_964371885.1 uncultured Lentimicrobiaceae bacterium
CAAGTGTCTGAAGATGCTTGTGCAATTCTTCATAAAAAAGGGGAAGCACTGCCTCCTCGTTGTATACTGAAATGATAATAGAACATAAATTTGTCATGCTTATTCTTTAAATTTCGCGAAAGTACAATTTTTTTTTGAAAGTCATCGCCGCCAGTTGCCGAAATATCTGTTTTTTTTGCAATAATTAACCTTAATACATCGTTAGATTTTCTTCAAGTTTGCCTTGCGAATTTAAAATGATACTCACTTATAATTGTTTGTTGTAAAAAGATATGCTACGTTTTGAAAATGAATTCTTTCTAATAGCCTTGGCTATTTTGCCAGTATTGGTTTTGTTTTATATTCTCTTTCAGTATTTTACAAGAAAAAAGATGAAATCGTATGCTGACGCACCGTTGCTGAGAAAGTTGATGCCAACACAGTCGAAATGGTTGCCTCATATAAAATTCTCGCTCCTTGTTTTAGTATTAGCTTTGCTAATTGTTGCTATGGCAAACCCACAAGTGGGCACTTCGCTTGAGAAAGGGAAACGTAAAGGGGTGGATATTATGGTGTGTATGGATGTGTCGAATAGTATGCTGGCAAAAGATTATCCTCCTAATAGAATAGAAGCCTCTAAAATGGCCATGAACCATTTTGTAGATGAGCTAGAAGGTGATAGGATTGGTTTGATTGTTTTTGCTGGAAAATCGTTTGTACAACTCCCCATTACCACCGATTATGCCGCGGCTAAGATGTTTATCAATTCTATATCTACTGAATTAATAGCGCAGCAAGGTACCGATATAGCAGCTGCTATAGATTTAGGCATTGTGTCGATGTTGCCAGAACTGAAGAATGAGAATACGGATGCCAATAAAATATCTCAATTACAAGCAAAAGTAATGATTATTGTATCAGATGGAGAGGATCACTTTGAAGAGGCTATAGATATGGCAGCAGAGGCAAAAGAGCTAGGGATTGTTGTCCATACAATGGGAATAGGATCACAACGTGGCGAGCCGATCCCTTATCGTAACGATTTTATGAAAGACAGCGACGGGAATACTGTTATTACAAAGTTGAATGAGCAAATTTTAAAAGATATAGCCAACGCAGGTGGAGGAGTTTTTGTACATGCTACTAATGCCAATGCTGGCTTCGATTTAATACTAGAAAAAATAAACGCAATGCACAAAATAGATTTGCAAGAAATTACATTTACAAAATACGCAAGTAGATACTATTGGCCACTCTCGATAGCGCTCATTTTGTTGCTAATAGAATCTATGCTCTTTATAACACAGCCTAGATGGAAAAAATGGTTGAGTAGTGTTAGAAAAAGTCTCACTATTAGAAAAATAGCCATCTTCTTACTATTCTTAACAGGGGCAGCATCGTTACAAGCTCAAACCATAGAGGAGATTGCAGCTATGCGGAAAGGAAATGCCGAGTACGAAAAAGCAGAGCAACTTCGAAATGAAGCACTGCAATTGCTAGCATCGGAAAAACAAACTTCCAAAAATTTAGCTAATAGTAAAATGAATGAAGCGAGTAAGTTGTACCAGTCGGCGGAGACCTATTACCGAAAAGCTACGGCACAAACTAAAGATTACTCCGAGGCTAATTATAACTTAGCCAATACCTTGTATAGGCAAAAAAAATACGATGAAGCCATTCAGCACTACCAACAGCTAAGTAAAAATGAGAACCTAGATAAATCTATGCGAGCACAGGCGTATCATAACTCGGGAAATTCTTTATTAAAGAATGAGAAATATGCGGAGAGCATTGCCGACTACAAGAATGCTTTAAAGCTTGATCCGAAGAGCCAGGAGACCAAGTATAACTTAGAATACGCAAAACGAAAACTACAGCAACAACAACAACAACAACAACAACAACAACAAAACCAAGACCAGAATCAAGACCAAGAGCAAAAACAGGAGCAACAAAATCAAGAGCAACAACAGGACAATAAAGAACAAGATCAGCAACAAAATCAAGATCAGAAAAAAGAAGAAGAAAAGCGCAAAGAGCAAGAAAAGCAGCAGCAACAGCAGCAGCAAAAGAAGAAAGATGACGAACGTCAGTTGGAAGCTTTGCAGCAAAATGAACGCCAAACTCAGCGAAAAGTGCAAGAAAAAAAGATGGGAGAGCCCGTAAAAGGGAAGCAACAGAAGCAGTGGTAGCATTTTTTCTCTTTGTATAATAGGTAGTTATAAGAAAAAATAAAAAAAATGCAAAAAAAGGTTGCATATTAAAAAAAAGTTGTATCTTTGCAGCCTCAAAAACACTCCTCCTTAGCTCAGTTGGTTAGAGCATCTGACTGTTAATCAGAGGGTCTCAGGTTCAAGTCCTGAAGGGGGAGCAAAGCTTAGGCTAAAGATATTGAGAAGA
>CAYJOY010000225.1:2907-4203 GCA_964371885.1 uncultured Lentimicrobiaceae bacterium
GCATGCAAAATCGTAAAGCAGTTCACTTTTGTGAAAGTGTGCTAGCCATAAAGATTGTTCCCAATAAATCACTATTTTTGCATTTCATTAAACCATATCACAATGCAGTCAATTTCGCCTTCAAACTTGCTTCCCAAAACCGTTGTGTGTATTATAGAAGAGGAGATGATTATTAATTATCTTTTTGTAAAAGAAATAATTACAGACAAGGATAGTCTTTTATTGATTAGCCAGCATCTTCATCTCCCTTTGGCAGCCCATTTCGAGAAACTCTTTCCTGACATTGCTTCTATTCACATTTTGCCGCTTCATAAAGATGGCGATGAGGATCTTTGGGGCACTATTTGCACCACATTGCGAGAAAAGTTACCCAATATTCCTGTGCCTCCACGTTATTTTGTGAACCTATCGGGTGGTACCCGTTTACTGAGTAGCGCCGTTCAACAAGTTTTTGAACCTCTTAACGGTAAGTTTTTCTTCTTGCCTCTCGATCGTAATATATTAGTACATTCGCAATTAGAGGAAGAAGCAAGCCTTTACACCGATATAACGAGCAAAATTGCCCATCGGCTTACGGTGGAGGAGTATCTGAAAGTGCACGGCATTGCCTCGCACTCAAGAGCACCGATAATGGATAAACACTACACGGAGCACTTCTATACGTTGTTTTCCCAAAACCATCTGTCGCAACACGATCACGACTGCCTCGATTACTTGCGTGGCTATCGCAATAAAAATATTGCTGTTAATAAAGTAAAAGGATTAGAAAAGCTGCTCCGTTTTATCGATTTTCCGGCAACTCATCCTCATCAGTTAAGTGCCTACGAAGTTCAATACCTTACAGGGAGCTGGTTTGAAGAATACATGTATCACTTTATAAAAGAGGCTATCCATCCTTGCGATTTGGCAATGAGTGTTACTATTCAGCGCGAAGGGAGTGCTTCGCAAAACGAGCTAGATGTGGTGTTTACGCTCCAAAACCGCCTTTTTGTGATAGAATGTAAAACAGGGGTAGGTCGTGCGGGCCTCTACCACCAAATGGTGTACAAGGCAAGCGCACTCCGTGAGTCGCTATTGGGGCTCCGTTCCAATGCATACATCTTCTCGTTAAATCACGACCACGAAAACCACCTAGCACGCACCGCCCTCAATATGGGCATTACATTCTGCGACCAAAGTTATACCAACAATCCAGAACGGTTGCTCAGCTTGTTTAGAAAAATGGCGAAATAGCGATAGTAGGTAACCGTCTCTACGATGCTGCTGCGAAAATGATTATCACCCTATTTTACAGTC
>CAYJOY010000226.1:0-4199 GCA_964371885.1 uncultured Lentimicrobiaceae bacterium
TTGGTAAAAATCCTACTCCCAACCAAGGGAAATATATGGTGCTCTCCCTCGATTATTCAAAAGTGTACGCTTCGGTAAAAAATGAGGTGGAATTAGCGGAAAAATTTGATGAGGTAATACTTCCTGTCATTAAGGGTTTTGCTCAAGTTGAATATGCACAATATTTTAAGAATTTAACTATTGCAGAAAATGTTACCAGTTGGAGTTTATTAGCTCAAATTGTAGAATATATAAAGCTGCACAAGCTTCCAGCCTTATACATTATTATAGATGAATACGATAACTTTACCAATCAGCTTATTACCGCTAATAAAGATTTGTTGTATGAATCTATATTGTCGAAAGATGGGTTTTTGAAAACTTTTTTTAAGATTCTCAAAGCAGGGCAACCCACTCAAGCCATTGCAGGTACTTTTATTACGGGCGTGCTTCCTATTACTATCGATGATCTTACGAGTGGATTTAATATTGGCGATGTGATTACTTTAGACCCAGCATTTGTGAATATGCTTGGGTTTACCCACTTTGAAGCCAAAACTTATTTAAATGCGGTTTTTGAAGCTAATAATTTTGAAGTTAATAACATTGAGGAAATCTGGCAAATATTAGTCAATAACTATGATGGCTATAGGTTTTTAGCAAATGCTGAGCCCATTTTCAATTCCACCGTACTCACCTATTTTTTAAAACGGTTCACATTAAATGGTGCGCAAATTCCCGATGAATTGATTGATGAAAACCTTCGCACCGATGTGAGTTGGATACAGAGATTGGCGCAGAATAATGAAAGTGCTATTAAAATGTTAGAACAAATTTTAACGCAAAATACCTTACAATATTCTATTAATGAATTGACTAGCAAATTTAGTAAAAACAAGTTCATCAACAAAAACTTCTTCCCCATAGCATTGTACTATTTGGGCATGACCACTATTGTAGACGACTATGACATGCAATTACCCAACAATACCATGAAACTTATTTTTATTGATTACTATAATAGTCTATGTGATTTAGAGGGAGACAATGATAAATACGTCCCTTATTTTCGTCAGTTTACAAAAGATTATGAGATAAAAGGGTTAATGGAGTGTTATTTCAAACATTATCTCGGGTTGTTTGTGGGTCAGAGTTTCGATAAGTTTAATGAAAACTTAGTAAGAAACACCTTTTACGAATTGTGTAACAGGTATTTAAAAAGAGGATTTTTGTTAAGTATGGAACAAAACTACCCCTCAGGCCGCTCCGATTTTGAGGTAATTGGTCGTCCTGGCACATCCTATCATCGTAATAAACAGATAGTAGAGTTGAAATACTTTAAATCGAGTGAGTGGAAAAAAATTAATGCCCTCACCGAACCATACCCCGAACACATTGAGAAAGTGAACGGCTACGCCCGAGATGCCGTGGAGATGTTGCCTGGCTTTAAGGTGCGGAAACATATTATTTATTTGGCAGGTAATAAGGGGTTTAAATGTTGGGAGATCACCCAGTAGAGACTGGGCGTGCCCCGTCTCATTGCGGTTGCTAAAAAAAATGTATCTTTGCACCGCTAAAAAAACACTGTATGAGCAATATTAAAATCCCTTACGGCATAATGAGTTACGCGGAATTGCGTACCCAAAATTACTACTACGTCGATAAAACCGAATACATTGCCAAGGTTGAGAATTACAAAAATCCTATCTTTTTGCGCCCACGCCGTTTTGGCAAGACCTTGTTCTGTAATACTTTAAAGTGCTATTACGATTTACGCGAAGCGCACCGTTTCGAAGAACTTTTTGGCGACACCTGGATTGGTAAAAATCCTACCCCCAACCAAGGAAGGTATATGGTACTCTCTCTCGATTTCTCCACAGTGTACGCCTCGGTAAAAAATGAGGAGGAATTAGCGGAAAGTTTTAATATAGCAATTACGCCCACATTGAAAGGATTCGTAGAAGATCAATATGCAGATTATTTTCAGAATTTAAGTTATGATGATAATATATCAGCATGGAACCTTCTGTCTAAAATTGTGAAATATTTAGAGTTGAAAGAACTTCCTTCCCTATACATTATTATAGATGAGTACGATAATTTTACCAATCAGCTTATTACCGCTAATAAAGATTTGTTGTATGAATCTATATTGTCGAAAGATGGGTTTTTGAAAACCTTTTTTAAGATTATCAAAGCGGGACAACCCACTCAAGCCATTGCAGGTACTTTTATTACTGGCGTGCTTCCTATTACTATCGATGATCTTACGAGTGGATTTAATATTGGAAATGTAATTACCCTTAACCCATTGTTTGTAAATATGATGGGTTTTACGCATCAGGAAGCTAGAACCTATTTGAATGCTATTTTTGAGACTAACCATTTTGAAGTCAATAACATTGAGGAAATTTGGCAGATGTTAGTCAATAATTATGATGGTTATAGGTTTTTATCGAATGCTGAACCCATTTTTAACTCTACCATCCTCACCTATTTTTTTAAATATTTTGCCGATGTAGGAGCGCAAATTCCCGATGAATTGATTGATGAAAACCTTCGCACCGATGTGAGTTGGATACAGAGATTGGCGCAGAATAATGAAAGTGCTATTAAAATGTTAGAACAAATTTTAACGCAAAATACCTTACAATATTCTATTAATGAATTGACTAGCAAATTTAGTAAAAACAAGTTCATCAACAAAAACTTCTTCCCCATAGCATTGTACTATTTGGGCATGACCACTATTGTAGACGACTATGACATGCAATTACCCAACAATACCATGAAACTTATTTTTATTGATTACTATAATAGTCTATGTGATTTAGAGGGAGACAATGATAAATACGTCCCTTATTTTCGTCAGTTTACAAAAGATTATGAGATAAAAGGGTTAATGGAGTGTTATTTCAAACATTATCTCGGGTTGTTTGTGGGTCAGAGTTTCGATAAGTTTAATGAAAACTTAGTAAGAAACACCTTTTACGAATTGTGTAACAGGTATTTAAAAAGAGGATTTTTGTTAAGTATGGAACAAAACTACCCCTCAGGCCGCTCCGATTTTGAGGTAATTGGTCGTCCTGGCACATCCTATCATCGTAATAAACAGATAGTAGAGTTGAAATACTTTAAATCGAGTGAGTGGAAAAAAATTAACGCCCTCACCGAACCATACCCAGAACACATTGAGAAAGTGAACGGCTACGCCCGCGATGCCGTGGAGATGTTGCCCAACTACACGGTGCGTAAACACATTATTTATTTGGCAGGTAATAAAGGGTTTAAACATTGGGAGATTGCTCCCTAAGCAGCAAGCCTTCCCAATCAACGTCTCTCCTCCATTTAAGGTCGCTTTACAAGGCGCAATCCATAGTGGTCGAAACTGCAAGCAAACGTATAATCACCACGATTTACAATACGACAGAACTTTGCATCGCTAGCGTAGCTCCCACCACGATTTATTCGGTACGTTTTTAAATCTGACCCTGTTGGATTAGTCTGTTTAGCGTAACTAAAACTTCCAAGGCGATCCCAGCACCATTCCCATACATTGCCGCTCATATCGTAAATCCCTATTTCATTGGGTGTTTTCTTTCCAACAGGGGCAACTATGAGATATATACCCCTATTATTGTACCATGCTACTTCATCAATATTATTGCTGCCACTATACTGGTAGCCAAGACTTTCATTTCCTCCACGGGCAGCAAATACCCACTCAGCTTCAGTGGGTAAACGGTAACCGTTAGCATCAATGTTCAAGTACACCTCTTCCCCTTTTATTTCATAGCATTCTTCAAGTCCATTTTTTAGAGATAGCGCATTACAGAACTCAATACATGAGTTCCACGATACATCCATTACAGGTAAGTTATTTCCCTTAATCCAACTGGGGTTGTTACCCATTATTTCTTTCCATTCTTTTTGAGTAACTTCGTATTTGCTTATGTAATAAGAGTGTAATGTTACTTCATGTTCAAGAAGTACAGCTTCATATTTATAACTTGCAATTTCATTTCCAATAAAGGTAGTAAACGCGTCTCCAGAGGCCTCAATCTCACCATCTGTCATCGTAAATGTGCCGCCTTCCACATAAACCATGTGTTCATGCGAAAGTGGTGCATTCACATTTATTATTAACATATAAACAGCGCAAAGAATGCCTATAAAAATTATCATAAAGGCTGCTATTTTTGCCATTGTTTTGAGCATTT
>CAYJOY010000227.1:0-3642 GCA_964371885.1 uncultured Lentimicrobiaceae bacterium
TGTTAAGGGTGTCGAAACGGGCATGAATATTGTTGAATAAATGGTGAAGTGAGGCTTGGAATGTCTCCATATCAGGAGCCATTATAAACTGTTTGCTAAAATAATTTGCAGTATCGGTGAGACGTTCTTGTGCTAACCAGTAGTAGTTTATAGCTTGGTTTTCACTGGCAAAAGCAGTGGCGTCATTGTTTTTTGCGTCGGCATTTACAATGGAAGTTGTCAACGGCTCTACGTATAATCGAATTCCTGTTAGTTTGTAAGTAACTAAAATGAACTGTAGCTGAGTTAGCATTGGCAATTTGTCCTTTAACAATAGTTTCTGTGGTGCCAGCAATAGTTTCTTTCTTGCTTTGGCATGCTGAAAAAATAAGTACGGCTAACAATAAGGTGATAACGTTTTTCATAATTTTACGTTTTATTATTTACATTCAAACTATTACAACGCATTGGTTATAATAATATTATAGAGACGTACTTTTTTGTGGTGTCGTGGTGTAATCTGCTACACCATCTCTGAAAGTTTGTGAAGATCCCAATACAAGCACTGGTTGGCTACACCGAATTTTTCAGAAATTCACACCAATATTTTTGCTTCTGCTATAATTTAACATAGCTTGTTGTTATTTTTGCCGCATAAAGCAAATTATAACATTAAAAATGAAAAATATGAGAAAAAGAACAGCAATCTTAATGATTATTTTAGCAATCGGTTTATTACTATTATCTGCAACTATAATTGATGCGCCTCGGTTTGAAACTTGGGAGAAGAGATACGTCATGTATATAAACGCGCAATATTCCAAGTAAAATGTGAAACTTTTTTTAACTTCGGCTGCCAGACAACCGAAGCTTTCTGTATCTTTGCCGCCTAATTCTAAAACAATGGATTTTTTAAGTAAACATATTTGGTTGGTAGAGGTCATCGGTAGAAAAGAGATGACATTTGATGAAATTGCAGAAAGATGGGAAGAGAGATTTGACGAGCCGCTCCTAAAGAGGCGCTTCTACGATTTTAAAGTGAGAATTGAGGATCTTTTTAATATTACGATAGCATGCGATAGGAGTAAAAATACCTATAAGATTAAAGATCGCGAAGAGTTAAAGAAGAACAACGTTAGAAATTGGATGTTGGAAAACATTGCTGTAAGCAATACGGTATTAGGGGCTTCAAAGCTGTATGATAGAATATTGGTGGAAGAAAACCCTTCTGCCCACAAATACCTAGCGGTTATTATTGAGGCTATGAAAGAGAACTTTTTTATAGCGATGAAATACCACTCTTTCCAACAAGAAAACCCGGTGGCACTAATCCTTGCCCCCTACTTCTTAAAAGAGTATGGGAAACGATGGTATGTTTATGGCATCTCCCAAAACAGTTCCACCGTAAAATTATATGCGCTCGATAGAATATTGTCGCTTGAAATAGTTGCCGAGCAGTTTGAACTTCCTAGTGACTTTTCTGCAAGAGGCACGGTGGCAACCTCTTTTGGGGTAACGTTATACCCAAACATTGCTCCCGAATTAATCACCATAAAAGCGTACAATGATAAACCAAAATATTTAGATTCGTTACCGTTGCACCATTCTCAAAAAGTAGTAGAGCGCTGTGAAAGCTATACTACCTACACCCTTTATGTGGCACCTACCATTGAGTTTTACAAAGAGATTTTTGCACAGTTAGAAGATATTGAAGTGATAAATCCTAAATCGGTGCGCGATGAGATAAAACGCTATATTGCTTCTATTAAAAAAAGATATTAAAGGGTAAGATTTATAAATATTTATACGTATATTCGCCACGTAAAAGTACCACTATTTCTTCCCCTCACACAAATTTATGAACCAACATTTTCAACATGATTAAAAAGTACATTTTCTTAGATTTTGACGGCGTATTAAACACGCAGCGCCACATCAATGCCTTACAATTGCAACAATTGCCCACTACCGACGCGAATGGGTTACCCTTGTTCGATCCCGAAGCGGTAGCACATTTAGGAGAAATTATTGCGGCAACGGGTGCCGAGGTAGTTATTAGTTCTACATGGAAGATGGAGGGGATGCGGGCTATGCGGCAGTTGTGGCGCGATCGCAAGATGCCCGGCCAACTCATCGACCTTACCCCCGATGCCTTAATGGTTTCCTATTCTAGTACTCACAAAGATGAGGAGTGGTTCGGCCAAGCGTGCCGCGGCATGGAAATTGACGAATGGCTAACCTGCAACGCTCCTACCCCACCCTATCGCTACCTTATTTTAGACGACATCCCCGACATTCTATACCGCCAACGCCATCACTTTATAGAAATTAACGACCAAGTAGGCATTACAGCAGCGGATGTGGCACGCGCGGTGGAGATTTTGAATGGGTAAGGTTGTCATAGTTGAATTGAAAAAAAATATAAACGCAAGGGCGTTGCGAAAACGTCTAATTAATAATTTTAAAATAGAATATTATGGCAAGACAACTTAACGATGGATTTATTAAGCGTCTAATTAATGGCGACTTGTATCAATTATTAAACACAATAAAAGAAGACAAGGAATTAGCACTTCAGATAAGAGATAACTATATAAACATTTACTATAAAGGTGGAAGGATTCTTGAAATAAGGCCAAAATCAAAAAGGTTCGATAAAAATTACTTTTTACATAATGACAATAGTTCAAAATCAGCTATTGATGAGGGTAGAACTCAATTAACTGATGAGGTAAAGGAGTTTGACAAATCGCTGATCTCTGCGGATAGTGATCCTAAGAAATACTTCAAAAAGGCTAAGGAAGTAATGGATAAATGGTTTAAAACTAATAAAAATGAAGAAAGAAAAGAACAACATGAGCAAATTGCAGACAATACTTCTTCTGATGATTATTGTATTATTGACATAGAATATGCCGTAAGTTCTACATTTGATTACTGTTATAAAGCACCCACAGGCAACCAAAATCGTAAAGTCCCACGTTTTGATATTATTGCAATAAATAGAGAAGGTCAGGTATGTGTGATAGAACTTAAAAAAGGGTTGAAGGCACTAGAAGGAGCTTCAGGTTTAGGTGGACATCTACAAAGTTTTGAGAGGTCAATTGCAAGAAATCAAGAATCTTTCATTAACCACATTTGCACCCTAAATGAGCAGATGAAAGAGTTAGGCTTTCAAAATAGAGAAATCATTAATATGAATACCGTTAAATTTATGTTTGCTTATAAATTAAGCAATGAGATTGATAATGAGAAAGAAAAGTTTAATCTTGAATCCCAAAAACAAGAAATTAATGACATAGAGTGCATTTTTATCGAGCCAAATTCAAATAAAATATTAGATATTAATAAAGAGACATTAACATGCTAAAAATAACCATTCACAGAGGAATTGCCCAAATTGGGGGCTGTATTACAGAAATTGCTACTGAAAGCACCAGAATATTAATAGATTTAGGGCAAAATCTTCCTGATAACAAAGGGGTAGTGCACGATGAACTGGCGACCCAAGAGGCCGTTGAAAAATTGACCCATGGAGTTGATGCCATACTCTACACCCACAACCATGGCGATCATGTGGGATTGTTTCACCTTGTCCCTAAAAACATTCCACAATACTTAGGTCGTGTGGCACAAGAGATCTGCATTTGCAAACATCAGCGG
>CAYJOY010000227.1:3652-4187 GCA_964371885.1 uncultured Lentimicrobiaceae bacterium
TTACGGTGGGCAACATCAAAATTTCCCCCTATTTTGTAAGTCACTCCGCCGCAGACTCTTTTATGTTTTTAATAGAAACGGATGGGAAGAAAATTCTCCATACTGGCGACTTCCGCGACCACGGATACCTCGGTCATGGTTTAGAAAAAACACTCAACTATTATGTAAAACAGGTAGATATCTTAATAACCGAAGGGACAATGCTGGCAAGAGGTAATGCAAAGATAGAGACAGAGGGCGCGCTTAAATACAAGTTAGAGAATGCAATGAAGTCAAGTAAATACGTTTTTGCAATAGTCTCCTCTACTAATATTGACAGACTAGCCAGCTTGCATAAAGCGAACCCTGCTGGGCGACTCTTTGTATGTGATTCATACCAAAAGGAAGTATTAGATATATTTACTCGAAATCAGGGCACTCATTCGTCCTTATACCTGTTTAATGATTTGTCAGTATTTCCTAAAGGTGCACTTCTTAAAGATATGTTAGATAATGGTTTTTGCATGTTAGTTAGACCAAGTGCATTCAAAACAGG
>CAYJOY010000228.1:0-1531 GCA_964371885.1 uncultured Lentimicrobiaceae bacterium
CATAAGGATGTAACAGATGTCCTTTTCACAGGTGGGGATCCCATGTGTATGAATGCAGAACTACTAAAATCGTACATAGAACCTCTTCTATCTGAAGAATATAATCATGTTAAAACCATTCGTATAGGGACAAAAACATTGTCGTATTGGCCTTTTAGGTACTTCACCGATTCTGATGCTGATGATATTATCCAATTGTTTAATAAAATTGTATCACATGGGAAGAATCTTACTATACAAGCCCATTTTAATCATCCTAAAGAACTCTCTACCCAGGCCGTGAGTAGCGCAATACAGCGTATTCGTTCAACGGGGGCGCAAATACGAGCACAGTCCCCCCTATTAAACAATATAAATGCAGATAGCGACACTTTACGCGACTTATGGCGTAAAGAAGTAGATCTCAATGTAATTCCCTACTACCTATTTGTAGCGAGAGATACAGGGGCAAAGAAATTCTTCGAGTTACCGCTAGAAAAATGTTGGGAATTATTTAAAAACGCCTACAATCAAACAAGTGGAGTATGTAGAACTATTAAAGGGCCTTGCATGAGCTGCACCCCAGGCAAAATTCAAGTGCTTGGAGTAAGTGAGATTCAAGGTGAAAAAGTATTTGTACTCACTTTCGTACAAGGGGTAAAAAAAGAGTGGGTGGGGAATCCATTTTTTGCAAAATACGATCCTAAAGCCACTTGGTTTGATCAGTTAGAACCTGCATTTGGAGAAGAAAAATTTTTCTTCCAAGAATAAAAAAAACGTGAGTATTGCTTTGTTCTCTTGCTTGGCTCTGGAACACCTCGGTAAAAACAAAACAGTACTCACGTCATAATTGATGGAGTATGTTTGCCCTTTACCCGTGATAATTGTCCAGATTTCGCAAAAGAAGGCAAAATATTTTACATTTGTTCTTTCCTCAGAAAAAACGGTGCAAAAGTACATAAAAAAATTACACTAAGAGACAAAAAAAACAGAAAAAGGTTCTTTTTTTGAATATTTTGCATTTTACAAAGTGTTTTCGTCCCATTTATCAATATTTTGCTTTTTTTATTGCTATTGGTACGTTAAGCTTTTGAAATTGCTTACAAACATCTGATATTATTATACTTACAGCATTCTTTGATTCAAATGATTTGAAATTGCATTTTTGTCCTTTTAACTATTTGTAAATAGATATATACGACTTATTTACTATGTTAATTTTTCTCAAAAAACAAATGGGATTTTAGTAATGAAATATTAATGCGTCAGGACTATTTTTATATTAAAAAAAAGAGTAATTTTGCAGGTCAAAAAATTAAAATTATGAAAAAAATACTATTTCTAGTTGCGGCAACAATGCTTACCCTTAACGTTTTAGCAGATGGTCAACCCATTAAACCAGAACAATTACCAGCAAAAGCTAAAGAATTTATTACCCATTATTTTGAAAAAGAGGCTATTGCATCTGCAAATCTCGAAAAAGATTTGACAGAAAAGGAGTATGAAGTTCGCTTAAACAATGGGATAAAAATTGAGTTTAAAGGAAATGGCG
>CAYJOY010000228.1:1541-3347 GCA_964371885.1 uncultured Lentimicrobiaceae bacterium
AACCACTAAAATAGACGCTCCTTACCCACTGTCTATTCCCAAAGTTATCATTCAAAACACCAACATAAAGGTTTACGAATACATATCGAATTCTGCACAATACAAAGATCTTAAAATAAAGGAGTTTTCAATTGAAGATGACAGAAAAGGGGGATTCTCTGTTACTTTTGAAAATGATATAGAATTAGAATTCGATAAAGCAGGAAACTTCACAAGAATAGACGATTAACACATCCGATAACCTGTTTTAAAACTAGTTCACAATTAGACTTCATATCATCCAAAAAAAAGTGTAAATTTGCGGCGTGAAATGTGAAAATATAAATTACTACATTTCATGTAGATAAAACTATACGGTTGTCAAAATTTTACAAAAAAAATTAGATAATATGAAAAAAGTAATGATTATTGGAGCTGGTGGCGTTGGTGCTGTAGTAGCTCACAAGTGTGCCGCTGTGCCAGAGGTCTTTGGTGAAATTCTATTAGCCAGTAGAACAGTTTCTAAATGCGAAAAGATAGCAGAAGCTGTGGGCGGTAACCGCATCCAAACGGCTCAAGTTGATGCTGATAATGTAGAAGAGTTAATAGCTTTAATTAACAAATTTAACCCCGAACTAGTTATTAATGTGGCACTTCCATACCAAGACCTACATATTATGGATGCTTGTTTGGCAACGCGTACTCATTACATGGATACCGCTAACTACGAACCTATTGACGAGGCCAAATTTGAATACAAATGGCAATGGGCTTATCACGATAGATTTAAAGAGGCTGGTATTATGGCTTTGCTAGGATGTGGATTTGACCCTGGTGTAACTAGTATTTACACTGCTCATGCCGCTAAACATCACTTCGATGAAATTCATTATTTAGACATAGTGGATTGTAATGCTGGCGACCATGGCAAAGCTTTTGCTACTAATTTCAACCCTGAAATTAACATTAGAGAAATTACCCAAAATGGGAAATATTGGGAAAATGGAGCATGGAAAGAGATCCCACCTATGTCTATTCACCAACCTATTGAATATCCAAATATTGGAGAAAGAGAATCTTATCTTCTTTTCCATGAAGAGTTAGAGTCGTTGGTAAAAAACTTCCCTACCATTAAAAGAGCTCGCTTTTGGATGACATTTGGGCAAAAATATATCAATGTACTGAATGTATTACAAGAGGTAGGAATGACTAGCATTCAACCTGTAATGTATGAAGGCAGAGAAATTGTTCCTCTTCAATTTTTAAAAGCAGTTCTTCCTGAACCTGCTTCGTTAGCAGAGGGTTATACAGGGCAAACCTCTATTGGTTGCCAAATAACAGGGATAAAAGATGGTGTAGAAAAAACATATTACGTATGGAACAATTGCGACCATGCAGCTGTTAACAAAGAGATAGGCGCACAAGCCGTTTCATATACTACTGGTGTTCCTGCTATGTTAGGGGCTAAAATGATCCTTACAGAACAATGGAAAGGTGCTGGCGTTTTCAACGTTGAAGAGTTTAATCCAGATCCATTCATGGCAGAAATTGGAAAATATGGACTTCCTTGGAATGAAGAAGTTAACCAACCACTTCCTGTAAATAAAAAATAAAGAACTAGTTCCTCAGAACATAGTCTACTCAATTAAATATAAAAAAAGAGAACTAGTAACCAATGAAACTAGCCAGGTTTCTATTGATTATAATGTCCGGCCAATAAAATTAGAAGAACATCAAAGATGCAAAAAATTAGAAACATTGCTATTATAGCACACGTTGACCACGGTAAAACAACCCTAGTAGATAAAATTTTACACCAATCGAATC
>CAYJOY010000228.1:3357-4186 GCA_964371885.1 uncultured Lentimicrobiaceae bacterium
AATGATCTTTTATTAGATAACAATGATTTGGAACGCGAACGCGGCATTACCATTTTATCTAAGAACGTATCGGTACGTTATAAAGACGTTAAAATTAATGTTATAGACACTCCTGGGCACAGCGATTTTGGTGGTGAAGTGGAGCGCGTTCTTAATATGGCCGATGGGGTTCTTTTAGTTGTAGATGCCTTTGAAGGACCTATGCCACAAACACGCTTTGTAACCCAAAAAGCAATCGATTTAGGATTAAAGCCTATTGTTGTTATCAACAAAGTAGATAAACTAAACTGCGACCCTGAGTACGCACAAGAAGCAGTATTTGAGCTCATGTTTAACTTAGGAGCTTCAGATGAACAGCTTAACTTTCCTACCATATACGGTTCTGCTAAACAGGGCTGGATGGGTCCAGACTGGAAAAACCCTACCAATGATGTTGAATATCTTTTAGAGCAAATAGTGGAGCATATTCCAGAGGCTAAAATACCTGAAGGAAATCTTCAAATGATGATTTCATCGCTTGATTACTCCTCATACGTGGGGAGAATTGCAGTGGGCAGATTGCACAGAGGAACTTTAACTGGCGGACAAAGCATCAACTTAATTAAACGCGACGGCACTATTATTCCTAATAAAATCAAAGAACTTTATGTGTTTGAGGGGTTAGGGAAAGAGAAAGTAAAGGAGACCGTTTATCCTGGTGAGATATGTGCCATTCTTGGGTTAGAAAATTTCGAAATTGGCGATACTATTGCCGATATGGAAAACCCAGAGCAACTTGAGCCCATTAAAATTGACGAGCCTACTATGAGTATGCTTTTCACTATTAATA
>CAYJOY010000229.1:0-4185 GCA_964371885.1 uncultured Lentimicrobiaceae bacterium
GCTTTTCTCCATGAAAATTTTCGCTATCGAGATCACCGAAGAAAATAGTAACAAAATGGCAGGCAGTATAGAGATAGAACCGAAGAAAGCGTTGATAGTTCACACCTGCGACAAAAAGATAAAAATTTTAGATTTACAATTTCAGGGAAAAGGACGTATTCTTGTGAGCAATTTCCTTAATGGCTTTAGAGCTGAAAACTTCGAAAATCAACTTCATTTTATACAAAAAACTCACTAACATAAATGGAGCTATCACACGAATACTTTATGCGTTTAGCCTTTGAGGAGGCAAAGAAAGCCCTTGCTAAAGACGAGGTTCCAATAGGTGCCGTTATTGTTTCAGAGCAGATGGTGATAGGTCGCGGGCATAATTTAACCCAGACGCTTTGCGACGTAACAGCGCACGCCGAGATGCAAGCGCTAACAGCAGCAGCTAACCACCTAGGGGCAAAATATCTCACCAATTGCACCTTATATGTAACTATAGAACCGTGCATTATGTGTGCGGGAGCACTAGCGTGGGGACAAATAGGAACCGTAGTTTACGGCGCCGGCGATTCGAAAAAAGGGTACACCCGCTGCAACTCTCCCATCTTACATCCTAAAACAAAAGTAATAACGGGCATAATGGAAGAAGAGTGCGGAGCCATTGTATCTCACTTTTTTCTTTCGAAAAGGAAGTAATAACAAAATACATCCACTTGCTTGCTTAGAAACAAACTAGAAATTGAGTTTTCTTAGAAAAAACCTTCTGTATAAAGCTTACAATCAAGTATTTAAAACAAAATATTTAAACCCCTTATTACCTGCTAAATATATAATATGTTTGTGCACTTTACAGTCAGGTAACATTTGCACCGAATCGCGGGCATAGCCATTTACCTTCTCTACATGCTCAGGGGAGGGTTCTGTGAGGGCATTAATTTTTTTCCACTCGCTCGATGTAAAGTATTTCAATTCTACTATATGTTTATGACGATAATAGGCAGTACCTGGGCGGCCTGCTATCTCAAAATCAGAGCGACCTGATGGGTAGTTTTGCTCCATATTCAAGAAAAAACTACGCTTTAAATATCTAGTACACAATTCGTAAAAAGTGTTTCTCACAAAGTTTTCATTAATCTTATCGAAACTTTGGGCTACAAATAACCCGAGATAATGTTGGAAATAACATTCCATTAACCCCTCTATTTTAAAGTCTTTAGTAAACTGACGGAAGTAAGGAACATACTTATCGTTATCGCCTTCTAAATCGCATAAAGTATTGTAGTAGTCGGTAAAAATAAGTTTCATGGTATTGTTGGGCAATTTCATATCGTAATCGTCTACAAGGGTGGTCATGCCCAAATAGTACATAGCTATGGCAAAGAAGTTTTTGTTTATGAACTTATTTCTATTAAACTTACTAGTAAGCTCACTAACAGAATATTGCAATGTGTTTTGTGTTAAAACTTGTTCCAACATCTTAATAGCACTTTCGTTATTTTGTGCCAACCGTTGTATCCAACTCACATCGGTGCGCAGGTTTTCATCAATCAATTCATCGGGAACCACACCACCATCTATAGTAAAAATTTTAAAGAAATAGGTAAGGATGGTTGAATTAAAAATGGGCTCCGCATTAGGCAAAAAACGATAACCATTATAATTATTTACCAGCAATTGCCAAATTTCTGGCATCGTTTCTTTGTCGTAGTGGTTGGCTTCAAAAACAGCCGCTAGGTAGTGCTTGGCCTCCTTGTGGGTAAAGCCCAACATGTTGGCTAAATTAGGGCGTAGGGTAACCAACTCAGCAATATTGTATCCGCTGGTAAGGTCATCGATGGTAATTGGAAGTACTCCCGTAATAAACACTCTTCCAATGGCCTCAATGGGTTGCCCTGCTTTTATGATTTTGAAAAATGTTTTCAAAAAGCCATCGCCCGAAAGAATATCCATGTATAAAGAATCTCTATTGGAGGTGATGAGTTGATTGGTGAAATTATCGTATTCGTCAATAATTATGTACAGCTGCGGGAGACCTTTTTGCGGTATGTAATCTATTATTTCTGACAATAAATCCCAAACTGTAATATCTTCATTGTATTTAAAATCCTTAAAGTAAGCGGCGTATTCTAAGCCTACAAAATTTTTTATTCGAGGCAAAATGGCATTGTTAAAGCTTTTTGCCAGTTCCTCTGCACTATTCACCGTGGCGTACACAATCGAAAAGTCGAGGTGCAACACCATATATTTTCCTTGTAACGAGGTGGTATTTTTTCCGATCCAGGTATCGCCAAATAATTCCTCGAAGCGGTGCTTTTTGTTAATGTCGTAGTAAGATGACAAGGTGGTGCAAAGCAAGGTTTTTCCAAAACGGCGCGGGCGTAAGAAAACTGGATTTTTAAAAACTTCCAGTTCTGCAATATATTGTGTTTTATCGATATAAAAATAGTTTTCTCTACGAATTTCATCGTAGCCAGCTATGCCGTAGGGGATTTTTATGTTGTTTGCCATTTGTTGCACATTTTAGGCTGCAAAGATACATTATAATTTTTAACTCCACGCATTAATAACCATTAATCTTGTTCACTCACTTCGTAGTACCCACCATACAAATTATGGGCAATAACCACCTCAAATAGTTTTTTATTCTTTTTATTTCTTCTTACGTATATATCCTTCCCAAAAACTTGATGGGTAGTACCATAAGTGTAGTTACCTATTATTAAATATCTCCTTTCAATATACTCTAATTCTAGTAAGTATTCTTCCCCTTTTTTTACTGGTTTTCTTGTTTCAGAAGGGGCATACCTGCTTACTGGAGAAATGATGAGCAATTTATTTTTAGTAGCAACCTCATCGGCAAAAATAAAATAAGATAGATATTCGCTCTTGAACTCAATTTTAGTAACTTTAACAGCAACATTTTTGGTGGGCATATACTTTTCTAGCTCAGCAAAAAAGTTGGAACGGCTCATTCCGGTAGGGTTAAGTCCTAACTCACCCTCTGGAATGGGAAGATTTCTCTTGTGGTAGTATTCAATCCAGAAAGGGAGGAATTCATCACTTCCATCTTTTTTAAAGGTCATGGGTGGGGTGGGAAAACAAAGTTCTGTATCTTCAAATATCTTATAAATTAATTCACTACAATAATAGGTATCGTTGTTGAGATCAAAAGCAAAATCGTATTTTTTTCCTAATAATAACTTTGCTTTTTCCAATGCATTTGGGATGAGAGGGAGGTACTTCTTTTTTAATACACCCATATAAAACCTCGTATCAATATTTTTTTCTGTAAAACGATCCCAATTTGTGAGTACTACTCCATCTTCAGGGGTAGCTTCAAGTACTAATGTGTCGCCATTTTCTATCACTATCATTCCTACATGAGAAAATCCAGGTGTTGATTCCTTGCCTTGCGTTACTGCAACTATCGACTGCTCGAAATCTGAATCTAACGTAGAACTAGAAACAAAAATAAAGTTACCTTGTTGTAGTGGCTGACCTTCAATTTGACAAATAATAGAAAGAAATATAAATGTGAATATTTTTTTCATTAGCTGAAACAGAGTTGCAAATGCAACATTTTTTATTGTTAATACTTAATTTTATTTCGGCTTGCGAAAATAGTAATAAATTCAAATACAATACATTTGCTATTAATAAAACAATAAACAAAAATGTTATAATGGCCACATGGAATATATTTAAATACATGACTAACATATAAAAAAATTAAAATGTAACATTTTTTCAACAAAATTAACATTTATTTTCAGTACTTTCGCAGTGTTATATTAGTGTTGGTAATAACAATAAAGAATATCATTTATTAACCTTTAAACAATATTATTATGAGAAATTTCAGAACTTTTTTCTTAATCTTTGTTACCCTTTTATTAGGGGCGACCCTGCAGGCAGCCTATCTTCGAGATATTCCTGTAACGGTTACTCAGCCCAATGGTGAAACTGTAAAATGTTTTGCCTCGGGGGATGAATTTTTTAATTACCTTCACGATGTTGATGGTTACACCATTATTCAAGATCCCACTACGGGTTACTATGTGTATGCTATTCTTGTAAACGGTGCTTTAGCTCCATCATCGATGGTAGTAGGCACAGGGTCTCCACGTAGTTTGGGGGTAACTCAACACCTTACTATATCTGCTGAAGAATGGAGCCGCGCGCGGGCTGCATGGAATA
>CAYJOY010000230.1:0-4182 GCA_964371885.1 uncultured Lentimicrobiaceae bacterium
TATAGAATTTTCGATGCCCGATACTGCCGTCTCTAATATTAAAAGATGTATCGAAAATAAGAATCCTGTGGTGGTAGGCACTACGGGTTGGCTAGAACAACTTCATGAAATTACAGCCCTTTGTCAGCAACATAACGGCTCGCTCCTTTACGGCAGTAATTTCTCTATTGGGATGCACCATTTCTTTCATCTTTGCCAACAAAGCGCGCTAAAAATGAAAAACGATGCGGGCTTTGAGGTTACCATTTCGGAACGCCATCATATCCACAAAAAAGACCAGCCGAGTGGTACTGCACTTTCTATTAAAAATAAGATATTAGAAGTGTGCAAAAACACTAACATCGCCATTGAAAGCATTCGCGAGGGGGAAGTATTTGGTGAACACACCGTTATTTTCTCGTCGGATATTGAAGAACTTATCCTTACCCATGCAGTGAAAAACAGGGCTATTTTTGCACAAGGAGCAGTAAAAGCAGCGCAATGGTTGGTGCAAAACCCTGGCGTTTATCGCATTGACGATGTCGTTTCAAAAATTTAAAAAAGAAAAAAACACCGAAAATTAATTAGAATTTTACAAAAAACATAATATGAAAAAAATACTAGGAATAGGCAACGCATTAGTAGATGCACTATTAGAGATTAAAGACGAAGCACTTTTACAACAATTCCAACTCCAAAAAGGGGGGATGGAAATGATCGAGTTGGAAAAGAAAATTGCCATTCACGAAGCGGTAAATGGGCAATTCGATAAGATGGTTTCAGGAGGAGCTGTGGGCAACACCACTGTGGGCTTAGCTAAATTAGGTGCCTCGGTGGGCTACATCGGAAAAATTGGGCACGACGCCATGGGCACCCACTACAAACAAGAGATGGAAAGCATGGGCATTGCCACCCACTTTCAATACAGCAACATTGACACTGGGGTAGCTTCTACCTTTATTACCGAAGATGGCGAACGGACATTTGGCACTTACCTCGGAGCAGCGGCTACCATGCAAAAAGAGGAACTCGACGAAAACATCTTCAAAAACTACGATATTCTCGTTCTTGAAGGGTACCTCATTTTTAACCTAGAGCTCATTTTTGAAGCCTGCAAAATAGCCAAAGCCAACAACATGCTCATTGCTATGGATATGGCAAGCTATAATCTCGTTGAAATGTTCCACGAACAATTAAAAACATTGTTATCGGAATATGTAGATATTATTTTTGCTAATGAAGAAGAGATGCACGCTTTTACTGGCAAAGATGGGCAAGAAGCATTAACAGAGATGGCAAAATATTGCAAATATGTTGTTTATAAACTAGGAGAAAACGGTTCTCTTCTCTCTTTTAACGGAGAAATTACTAAGATAGAGGCGGTTCCCGCTACTGTTGTAGACACTACTGGAGCTGGCGACAATTTCGCTGCTGGGATATTATACGGCCTAATTAATGATTTTCCTGCTGAAAAATCGGGAAACTTAGCCTCTGCAATAGCCGCTAATTGTGTGCAAAATATTGGCGCGCGATTAACCGACGAGCAATGGAGAGAGATTCTTAAAAATGCGGACTTAGTAATAAAATAAGCTCCACGCTCATAACATTAACAAGCAAAAAGAACATATTAACCCGCTAAAAGCCAATCATTAATGGCTAATAGCCAAAACCCAATAAAAGAATATGAAACTATTATTAATCAGCAATTCCACCAATTACAAAGAGCCATATTTAGGCTGGTGCATGGATTTAATTGTCGAATTTTTAGACAAAAAAGTAAAGAACATCCTATTTTTCCCATACGCAGGGGTAAAGGTGGGTGGTAAAGATTTCCCACACAGCTACAATGCCTATTTAGAGCGCGTGGCTAACATTTTCAAAGACCATGGTCTCAACGTGGAGTCTATCCACAATGCCGAGTGCCCCATTACAGCTGTTAACAACGCCGAAGCCATTATGGTAGGAGGCGGCAACACCTTTCACTTAGTAGCAGAAATCCATAAATATGGATTAATAGAACCTGTTCGCCGTAAAGTGTTAGAAGGCACCCCGTTCTTAGGTTGGAGTGCTGGCTCGAATGTAGCTTGCCCTACCTTAAGAACTACCAACGACATGCCTATTATTATGCCACAAAGTTTTAACTGCTTCGACTTTGTCCCTTTCCAAATTAACCCACACTACCTCGATCCATATCCAGAAGAGGTAAACGATGCTGTTCGTCATGGTGGCGAAACACGACAAGACCGTATTAACGAGTTTTTATCGGTAAACCAACAAGTTACAGTAGCAGGACTACGCGAAGCTACTGCCCTTTGGGTAGAAAACGACAAAATTACCCTAAAAGGGCGCCACGCAATGCGCGTAATGCGTTTTAACCAAGAGGCATTCGAAATTGCCCCTGAAAGCACTTTTAACTTTGCTTTTGATGTGTAACTAGCACTGCTATAAAAATAGTTTGTAGAGACGGGAACGCCTCGCCTCTACAAACTATTTTCAACAATAACAAACATCCACAATCCGAACCCCATAACATGAAAAGAAAACAATTTTTTAAAATATTACTAGGGCTATTCTTGCTCCCAGCCATCCCTTGCCAAGCGCAGTTACTGTGGAAAATTTCGGGAGAACAACTCCAAAAACCATCATATCTCTTTGGAACGCACCATTTTGCATCTGTCGATATTACGAAACAAATTCCTGGTTTCGATAAAGCATTTAACAGTTGCAAGCAAATGTATGGCGAACTTGTAGTGGCTGGCGAAGGGACCAAAGAGGCGATGCAATTTCAGCTAATGGCCGCTATGTTTATGCCGAAAGACACTACCTTTAGAACCCTATTCACAGAGGAAGAGTACCTATTTATAGATGAACAGGTGAAAAAATATACTGGAACCGGAGTGAAAAATTTTGAAAGATTTAAACCTACCGCCATCAGTGTACTTATTATTGCGAGTCTTGCAGGTAAAACTATGGACGATTTTAATCCTGACCAAGTGGTTGATGTCGCTTTACAAGAACGGGCTATTAAGAAAAAGAAAAAGGTTTTTGCCCTAGAATCCTCCGACTTTCAAGCTGATTTATTACTCAATACCCCGCTAGAAAAACAGGCTAGCGACCTTCTTACAACTCTTAAAGCTGGAGATTTAACAGAACAAGTAGAAGAGATGTACAACATTTACATAAAGCAAGACCTTGATGGCATCCTTAAATATGTTGAGGAATATGGCGGCATGGATGCAAGTAGTTCGAAAGCGTTTCTTTTCGACAGAAATCACAATTGGGCTGAACAGCTGCAAGCAGTCCTCCCGCAAAAGGCCACTTTTATTGCTGTAGGTGCTGCTCATCTTCCTGGGGAAGAGGGACTTATTGCGTTGCTACGCAAAATGGGCTATACTGTTGAACCTGTTCAATAACACCTTAAAATGAATAAAATGATTATAAAAAACATACGCATTGTTGATGATACTCAAGATTTTACAGGCAGTATCACTATAGAAAACGGAATCATAACCGCCATTAACGGCACTGAAAAAGGTACTGAAGTAATAGATGCTACGGGAAAGGGGTGGGTACTTTTGCCTGCTTTCACCGATTTGCACGTCCACTTCCGCGACCCAGGTTTTACCCATAAGGAGGATATAGCTACGGGCTCGCGTGCCGCGCTTAAGGGGGGATTTACCGCTGTAAATCTCATGCCCAACACCAACCCTACGGCTAGTACCATGGAGATAGTACGCGATATTGAGAAGCGGGCTAACGACCTAAACCTCATTACGGTGAAACAAACTTTGAGTATGACCAAAGGGTTACAAGGGGAAGATTTTGAGCACCTTAAAACACTTGCACCGCAGGAGGTATTGTTTGTTACCGACGACGGGAAAGGGGTAAACGACGACCAGGTTATGGCCGAAATTTTCGAACTTTGCAAAGCACGCAACATTGGTATTATGAGCCACGCTGAGGCTAGTGAATATAGTGCTACCGATATGCGTATGGCAGAAAATGTAATGACCGAACGCGACTGCCAGCTGTTGCTAAAACATGGTGGGCACCTCCACTTTTGCCATGTAAGCACCAAGGAGGCGGTGGCAACCATTGCTAATGCACAACAACAAGGGGGCCACGTAACCTGCGAAACCACTCCACACCACCTCTATGCCACTGGCGAGGAGGTGAACCATTACCGCGTTAATCCACCATTCC
>CAYJOY010000231.1:0-4176 GCA_964371885.1 uncultured Lentimicrobiaceae bacterium
TATTGCTGCAAAACTTGGGTTAATAATCGTTTTAAATAATCCCGCGAAAATAGTAATATTTTTAATAGAATTGCATTCTATTATTTTTTTTTTCATTTTTTCGAAATTTATTATTCATAAACATTTTCACATTCATTAACACTACAAAATTACCAACAGAAAATTTCTCTATTTTTACATTATCGAATGTAATATTTCTTTCTGCTGTATTAAAAAAAACTATATCTTCGCCGATTAAAATTAAATTTTATGTTGTTTCGTGATGTAATGGTAAACAGTGCGTTAAAGAGCCAGTTAATTTCTTTAATTAACTCAGGTCGTGTTAGTCATGCGCAACTGTTTGTTTCGCAGCCAGGCAATCATGCGTTTGCATTAGCGGTTGCCTACGCACAATATCTACTTTGTTCTCAAAAAACGGAAGATGGAGAATCGTGCGGCACGTGCGAATCTTGTGTTAAAGTTGAAAAACTAACACACCCCGATCTCCATTTCTACTTTCCAACTTGCATTAGTAAAGAGGTAAAAAAAGATCCCGATTCGGAACAATACGCACAGTTATTCAAAGAATACGTGCTCCGAAAGAAGTACCATATCGAAATTTTCGATTGGATTCAGGAGCTAGAGGGGGAAAACAAGCAAGCCAGTATTAATGTTCGCGATTGCTCCAACATTTTACATTACAACAGCACCCAATCGTACCAAGGGGGGCATAAAATTTATATCATTTGGGGGGTAGAAAGGTTGCACCATACCGCTGCACCCAAACTACTCAAAACATTAGAAGAGCCCGAAAAGAACTCCCTTTTCATTTTACTCACTACTCAACCTGACAAAATATTAGCTACCATTATTTCTCGTACCCAATTGGTTAAAATCCCAAAGCTCACCGAAGAAGCCATTGAAAAACAACTTATTAAAGATTATCACATTACAGAAGAGCACGCCTCCGAGTTAGCATTCATTGCCGATGGCAATTACAATACTGCGTTGCAATTATTAAATGATGACGGTGTTACGCAATCGTATGTTAGTTATACAGCGCAACTTTTCTCAAGTTGCTTGGCATTAGCACGACAAGCCCCTGCTGCGGCTATTCAGTATCAAAACTTAGAAAGCACTTTCTCCGAAATTATTAGCAAAGGGCGCGAATATCAAAAAAGGTATCTACTCTTCCTCTCTTCCATTGTGCGATATGCGCTCCTTATAAAAACTAAAAATGCGGAGCATTTGCTCAAAGTATCGGCTACAGAAATGGAATTACTACAACGGTATCACTCTATATTCACGATTGGGAACAGCACTAAAATTATGGCTGAGTTAGACAAAGCACTTTACCATATTGAGAGGAATGGAAACTCTACCCTTATTTTCATCGATTTCTATATTAAACTATCTACATTAATTAACAAATAAAACAATCAATTATAAATCAATTATTTAAATTAACAATTATGACAGAAAAAATTACCAAGTCATTGAAAGAAATTCCAGCCATGCGCTGGACAGTGTTAGTTCTTCTTTCACTTATAATGTTCTTTGCCTACATGTTTGTAGACGTATTATCTCCACTAAAGAGCATGCTCGAAACCGATTTAGACTGGAGCTCCACAACATTTGGCATCTTTTCAGGTGCCGAGTACTTTTTAAACGTATTCTTCCTATTCTTAATTTTTGCGGGTATTATTCTCGATAAAATAGGGGTTCGTAAAGCGGCTTTACTATCTGGTGTACTAATGGTTATTGGTGCAGCTATTAAATACTATGCTATTACCCCTGCTTTTGCGGGTTCTCCTCTTGAAGTATGGTTAAATAGCTGGTGGTCAGCCGTTCCTGGCACAGCAAAGTTGGCTTCTTTAGGCTTTATGATATTTGGTTGTGGCGTTGAAATGGCTGGAATCACAGTTTCTAAAGGGATTGTTAAATGGTTTAAAGGAAAAGAGTTAGCACTAGCAATGGGAACAGAAATGGCTATAGCCCGTTTGGGTGTTTTTGCTATTTTCAGAATTTCTCCTCGTATTCAAGAATCGTTTGGCGACGTACACACTCCGGTGTTTTTTATCCTTATCCTCCTAATTATCGGGTTACTATGTGCTGGCGTCTACTTCCTCTTCGATAAAAAACTTGAGCAACAATTAGGAAGTTCAATGGAAGAGGCCGAAGAACCATTTAAAATCACCGATCTTAGATTCCTATTTACCAATAAAGTATTCTTAATAGTGGCAGGACTTTGCGTTCTTTATTATTCTGCTATCTTCCCTTTCCAAAAATATGCTCCAAACATGCTCGAAAATAACATTTTAGGCTTAACTACCACCGAGGCATCCGACATATTCTCGTGGTTCCCTATAGGTGCTGGTTTATTAACACCATTTATTGGGGCCTTTATCGATAAAAAAGGGAAAGGGGCTACCTTGTTAATGCTTGGGGCTATTCTTATGATTGCTTGCCACTTAACATTTGCATTTATACTTCCTGCAACGGGTTCTAAATTTATTGCTTACGCTGCCATTATCCTTTTAGACGTTTCATTCTCATTAGTACCTGCTTCATTATGGCCATCGGTTCCAAAATTGGTAAACAACAGATACTTAGGCTCTGCATACGCTGTTATTTTCTGGATCCAAAACATCGGACTTATGACCATTCCTATGGTAATTGGTTTGGCACTTGATAAAGCTAACGCTGGCATTGTCGAAGGGGAACCTTTAAACTACACTGTTCCAATGATCTTATTTGCTTCATTAGGCGTTATTGCTTTCTTTTTAGGGGCTTGGCTTAAAGTAGAAGACAAGAAAAAAGGATACGGCTTAGAAAAACCTAACTTGTAATATATTGCTATATATATAGGTAAAAAAGGGAGGTATTTTTATCTCCCTTTTTTTTATTTTTTTTCAATATTATTAAAAAAAAAATTGTAACTTTGCAGCGTTGACTTTGGGAGAAGCAACGATACCATAACCCACTGAACAATAAATAAAAATAATATACTATGTTAAAAGGAAAAAGTTTAATCGACCCCTCGGATTTCACACATGATGAGTTTCGTGAAATCTTTGATTTAGCGCATCAAATTGTTGCCAATCCAGAAAAATTTATGAAGAGTTGTGAAGGTAAAATCTTAGCAACTCTTTTTTATGAACCTAGCACCCGTACCCGTTTTAGTTTCGAAGCAGCCATGTTGCGCTTAGGTGGGCAGTTTATCGGGTTCTCGGAGCCGAACTCCAGCTCAGTGGCTAAGGGGGAAAGCATTGGCGACACTATCAAAACCATTGAGTGCTATGCCGACATTGCGGTAATGCGCCATCCAAAAGAGGGAGCACCTCGCGTGGCTAGCCAATATGTTACCGAAATGCCTGTGATTAATGCTGGCGACGGCGGGCACCAACACCCCACACAAACATTAACCGACATACTAACCATAGAGCGGCTAAAAGGAAATGTGGAAAATAAAGTGTATGGCTTCTGTGGCGACTTGAAATTCGGAAGAACTGTGCACTCACTCATTAAATTCTTAAGCAATTACGAGGGGATACGCCTTATCCTCATCTCGCCCGAAGAGCTACGCGTGCCCGAATACCTCAGAGAAGAGGTGATGAAAAAGAAAAATATCGATTTTATTGAGGTTAACAAAATGGAACCTTACCTCGCCGAACTCGATTTCTTGTATATGACGCGTGTGCAAAGAGAACGCTTCTTCAACGAAGAGGACTACATTAGACTTAAAGACCGATTTATTTTAGATGCCGATAAAATGCGCTTTGCTAAAGAAGACATGTATATATTACACCCACTCCCTCGTGTTAATGAAATACATACCGATGTAGATGCCGACCCACGCGCAAAATATTTTGAGCAGGCTAAAAACGGAATGTTTGTGCGTATGGCACTTATTTTAAAATTATTAGGAATTTATTAATAGAAGGAAAAATGTTAGAAATTACCAGCATAGAAAAAGGAATAGTTATTGACCATATCCCCGCAGGGCTAGGAATTCAATTATATCACTATTTAAAATTGGAAAAAGCCGATTTTACAGTCGCTTTTATTAGCAACGCTTTCAGCGAAAAAATGGGAGGCTACAAAGATATTATCAAAATAAATAACAATATCGACATCAATATCGATTTCTTAGGCTTAATAAGCCCCGATATTACCATCAATGTTATTGAAGATGGC
>CAYJOY010000232.1:0-4171 GCA_964371885.1 uncultured Lentimicrobiaceae bacterium
GCAATCTTTAATTGCCACATTAACCGCCAACTGCGAAATTTCGAAGCCGGTGGTTGAACGTGGTGTTTCCCAAGCAGCCGCATTATGGAGAAGTACCGATGGAACAGAAGCCGACTTTAAAAATTTCTGTAACACGCACTTTTGCAAAACTACAGAAGCAAAAGAGGCACTGTTTAACAGAATTGCCGACCATTTTGAGACGATATATGGACATAACAACAAAACCACAGTTAGCCTACTTCGCCCTATTCACGTACGAGGTTACGAATCGATGCCTATCGATAATTTGTTTGCTACCTACGACCTATCGGCACATTTTAACAACGATATGTTTAACACTAAGATAGCATTTGTTGTAGCTCTCAATTTCCCTTCGTTTACCCTTGCCGAAAAACAAGCGAGCGGCAACAACTGGAATAACCGCGAATGGGGATACGTCCGTTTAGGCGATTATTTTACTTCGAGAGTAGATGCTAAAGTATTGCAGGGGATATCGGCAGCCACCGCTAGCGCCGACAACTATATCTCTAACTACAACATCCCAATGGGAAGAGTGGTATCGAGAAGAGGGCATACTTATTGGGGCAACAACATTCATCTTATTTCACACTGGGGACTAAGAGATGAGTTAAAATCGGCATACTCCGACAAAGAAAATGGGTACGACAAACAGGTTACTATCTACTATATTATGAAAAGAATTATTGAGCAAGTGGTACCTCAAGAAGTTTTTAACAACACTTACGAAACAGGAAAATGGGAACCTATTGATAATGTTATAAAAATAAGCAATGTAGGTGTTCCAGCAACCTCAGAGGGGAATAAAAGATACCAACATCTCCTTAATGTATTCAACGCTATGAAAGCAGCAGATCCATACTTCTCAGAATCGATGGATAACTATATGAAACGTAAATTTGATGGCGAATTTGAGATCTCGATGGAAGAGACAGAGCGCCTTTTTACCACCCTTGTGCAGTCGCCACAAGTGGCTGAAGTAGCCCAAATTATTAAGAAAAGATTAGGAAGAAAATTAGAACCATTCGATATTTGGTACGATGGATTTAAAAACAGAAGCACTCTTAATGCTAACATGTTAGACTCTATTACCAAAGCTAAATACCCTACTAGAGAAGCATTACAAGATGGGTTAGTAGACATATTAGTGCAACTCGATTTTGACAGAGCAGAAGCAGAACGCATTTGTCAATACATCCATGTAGATCCATCAGTTGGTGCTGGACACGCGTGGGGTGCCATGATGAAAGGCGACAAAGCATTGCTAAGAACTAGAATTGGCGACAACGGCCTCGATTATAAAGGGTACAACATTGGGATTCACGAGTTTGGACACAACGTAGAACAAACCATTTCATTGCACGATGTAGACAACTACTTCATATCTGGCGTACCAAACACCGCCTTTACCGAAGCATTAGCATTTGTTTTCCAATCGAAAGACTTGCCATTATTAGGGATAGAAAACAACGATACCATTGCGAAACATCTTAAAGTATTAGATTTATTTTGGGGATGTTATGAAATTATGGGGGTTTCGTTAGTAGATATGAAAGTATGGAAATGGATGTACAGTAACCCTGAAGCTACTGCCGATGAGTTGAAAGATGCATATATTGCTATTGCGAAAGAGGTATGGAACACTTACTACAAACCTCATTTCGGGATGAAAGATGAACCTATATTAGCCATCTACTCCCACTCAATAGATGCTCCATTGTATCTATCGGCTTACCCATTAGGGCATATCATCGAGTTTCAATTAGAAACCTATCTTCAAGATAAAAATCTTGGGGAAGAGGTAGGGCGCATATTCTCAATAGGTAGAGTAACTCCCAACACCTGGATGCAAAAAGCCATTGGAGAGGAAATATCGGTACAAGCTTTATTAGAAGCTACTTCTCAATCGGCAAAAATAGTGAACAACGCAAGTAAAGCTAAAAAAAGATAACAACAATGTCGGATAGTTCAAGTACTGGCACATTTACATGGAAACGATGCAAGCGCGAAAAAGTGGGGCTTGTAGCCTTCGCTTGCATCGTTACTTTATGTATTATTTCGCTGTTAGGTTACTGGATTACCCCCGACAGCACCCCTTATTGCAACGATCAGCATTTAGAGATCTCGTTGCAAAAACCGGGGTTTACCGTAGAGATGTTGCAATTGCTACCCCCCACCCCTGTAGAGAAGAGGGGGTTCTTTGCCACCATGCTTCACGGGCAACCAGCACCATATCGCACAATCCCTATTAGTGCGTACAACATACACCACAACTACATTGAAATTACCTACTACGGCGATTCTACGCAACAGGAACAATTCGATAGGTCGGCACTTGCAGAAGAACCAATCATTACCAAAAAATACCGATTAGGGACCGACCGTTACGGTCGCGATGTGCTCAGCCAGTTGCTTCTTGGTTCTCGTATCAGTCTATCGGTAGGGTTTGTCTCCGTTTTTATAGCGCTCCTCATTGGCATTTTACTAGGGGCATGGGCCGGCTACTACCAGGGGCGTATCGATACTATCATATCATGGTTCATTAACGTAACCTGGTCTATACCAACACTTCTACTAGTAATAGCACTGAGCTTTGCACTGGGCAAAGGGTTCTGGCAGGTATTTATTGCCATTGGGCTCACTATGTGGGTCGATATTGCCCGTGTAGTGCGGGGGCAAGTCATCTCCATTAAAGAGAAAGAATTTGTAGAAGCGGGACGCGCGCTAGGTTACAGCGACCTATATATTATTATAAAACATATACTTCCAAACTTATTAGGCACTATTATCGTCATTACCGCTGCTAACTTCTCCTCTGCCATTTTAATGGAGGCAGGGCTTAGCTTCCTCGGTCTCGGAGTACAACCCCCAATGCCATCGTGGGGAATGATGCTTAAGGAAAATTATGCCTACATTGTGTTAGATCACGCATACCTCGCCATTGTGCCTGGCATTGCTATATCGGTGTTAGTATTTTCGTTTATGCTCGTAGGAAGTGCACTTCGCAATATTATGGATGTAAGAGGATAACGATGAGTATAATAAACAATAAAGCATTAAAAGAACGAATTTTAGATATTTACGACACCTTCGACAAAGGGCACAATAGAGTTCATGTACTTGAGGTGATAGAAGCATCGATGGCGTTGGCTAAAAACTTTGAGGTAAACGATGAAATGGTATATGTTGCCGCACTTTATCACGATATAGGAATTGCTCAGGATAGAGCAACACACCATCTTATCTCGGCACAAATATTTGTAAACGACACAGAAGTTACCCGATATTTTACCGAAGAACAGATAAGCATTATTGCCGAGGCTATTGAAGATCACCGCGCCTCCAGCAAAACTGAACCTCGCTCTATTTATGGAAAAATTCTCTCCTCTGCCGACCGCATCATCGAACCCGACACCATTATTCTGCGTTCCTATTATCATAGTAAAAAACACTTTCCTAACCATTCTTTTACCGAACATATCAACATAATATACGAACATGTTATTAATAAATATGGCGAGGATGGATACCTCCGTATCCCTATTTTAACCCCCAAAAATGAATCCGCACTAGCTCGTTTGCGCCAACTTGTAGCACACGAAAATCAATTTAAATCGTATGCTACACAGGTTATAAATAAGGGGGAGTTATAGCTTTATTTCAACGTTGTAGAATCTTGATACAAGAGAAAATTGTTCCACAAACTATCTAATTCTACGGCCGAATACTGTTTTCTATATTCATAGAAATGGAGTGTATTGGAAAATGTTCCTACCAACATTTCGGCAATGGCTTCGGCTCCTTTTTGTGAAAAATGGATATAATCGGAGGCGCCCCACCCTTTGTTAACCCACTGTATCATAGCGTTTTTACCACCCATTACCTCGTACATATTCCAAAATGCAGCCCCCGCTTTCGGGATCTCACTTTGCATTACTTCCACTAAGTAGGGTAAATACTCGTGTGTTGCTAATATTCCATCGCGCTGTTTTGCCATATCGGCAGGCCCTATAAATAGGATAGGAATATGGGGGAAAGCACTTCGCAAATATTTAATTTGGTGCGTAATACTCTTCACATAACTCTCCACTCCCGCGTTGTTATAAATGGCGGGTAAAGCATTGCCCCCAAATTGCAATATTAACAAACCTAC
>CAYJOY010000233.1:0-4103 GCA_964371885.1 uncultured Lentimicrobiaceae bacterium
GGAGAGGTTATTCCCCATTTTAAAGGGTCTGAACCTGGCACTACCCCTTTATTAGTATCGCAAAGACTTACATAAGGGGTGGTGCCCAATTTACACATTTTCCCTTTCATATAATTGGTAGAATCATTCCAATCTGCTTGTACAGGTGTAGTGTTACTCCAAATACCATATCGTTGGTCATTTTCTACATGCACTCTACTTCCTTCCCATTCGGCTGAGATATATGCCCATAATGGCTGGGCATTTAAGCCATCATTGCTAATGTTATTCACAAAATAGTGGTTGAAAGTAAACGCACCCACTGTACCCGACAACGCAACAGTATCACCTGTTCCTTCTATACTATATATGCCATTTGGCAAAGGGACACTCGGAGAAATTTCCATTCCATTTTGCGTATACATGTCCATAAGGAATGAAGTTCTCACACTAGATGCTTTCTCTTCGAAATTAATAAATAGAGGCGAAGCGGCTAACCCTGAAGCAGTTCTTACATCTTCCTCTGGGTGATTTTTAAATACATTTAACTGTGGAAAATATCCACTGTTAGGAGAGAAGTTACTTCCTAAATCGGTAGTTGCACCTAAGAACTGTGCTGTATAGGGGATTTCACGCACCCCATTTCTATCAACTTCCTCTGTGCCAACGCCATAAAACAAATTCATTTGCCCATTATATAAGCAATTATCGAAACTAAGACCATATTGAGAAGCTTTACCTGTATAACTCATAGCTTCGTGTACATACCCAACCAGTGCACCTACTGTAGTAGTTGTTAAATCGGCATCTTCGAAATTTTCAAAATATACCAACGATGATGTGTAACAATTTTGAAATTGGAGTATTGTGCCTGATTGTTGAGCCGATAAGATGACACTACCCGCCAAACCGCCAACATTCTTTTCTAGAAGATTGGCGTTGTTTGTGATTACCGAACCTACATTATAAGAATTGGTAACGGTAAGTACACCACCTGGAAATACAACAGGGGTTCCATTCAAAATACCCATATAAGAAACAGCTGCTTCTCCCATTAAACCTCCCACATTGCGCTCTCCTTTTATAGTTCCAGCATTATATGAGGTCTCAACAGCTATAGTATTAGTATTAGATCCTGCGGCAAAGGCGACTCCCGTAATCCCACCTACAAAATTTTTACCACAAATAGTTCCATAGTTGAAGCAATTTCGGAGTGTTAACGACATGTGAGAACTCCCCACTAAGAAAGCTCCTCCCACAATGCCGCCTACACGTGCATCTTCTACAGTTATTGCTCCGTTATTATAACAGCTATCTATTAATATGCGCCCGCTTGAAGGAGCGGCAAACCCTACCAGACCTCCAATACCAGCCATTCCCGATATATCTTCATCTTGGTCGCCATCTTCATAAATGTAGCTAGAATTAACGTTTACCGAATTATTCACATCTATCAATGCACTATAGTCTAGCAACGCCGCAGTGGCAATACCAAATACACGGTCAATGTCGTCTCCTGCAATGTTGATGTCATTTCCTTTAAAAGAAAGATCCGAGATAGTCGCAATAAAGTTTTCATTACCCATCACATAACCAAAAAGCAAATCGGGTAAATTATAGATTGTTTTTTCATTACCCATAAAATGGCCCATAAAAACACTCACACGCGACACGGCACCTGTTGCCTCTACTGTACGAGAGCTATCTACAATTTCGTTCCAATCTGAACGCGAGTCCATATCTAAATCATTCATTAACTTATAGTATTTTCCATACGTTGAGTCTGGTGTTAAAGTTAACTTTGCTAGGTAGGCAAGTTCATCTTCTGTAGATATTAAATAAGGATTTGTGGAAGTTCCATCACCTCCACTAAAATGGTCGGCAATACCGCCGTTCCATGGCCCTTCTGCCTGCACATTCAATGTTATAAACATTGACATTATGAGGAGAAAAATGGCAATAAATTTTTTTTTCATATTTTATTTAAGTTATTTATTTAAGTTATTTATTTTACTTTAATCAAAATCTAGCATGCTCACTTACGAGCACAGCAACTCATCCATATTTATAATAATACACACACCCAGTGGCAGTATTGACCACTAGTAGCTATTTATAAAAAATAAGAACGGGTAAAACTTTGCTTATAGGCTGACTTCTGTTATGAAAAAGATTGAGAAATTAATAAGTAAAAGTGAATGATAAGCCTCTTAGTGAGCTTATAGCTTCGCACAGGTTGCACGCATTGTATTTATTGAGAAATAGAGATGTTTTTTCATTTTTTTGTCTGTATTAAAGTTCCACTTTCTTTGTATTACTTACCTGCATCCGCCAGGAAGCAGCAACACGATTTCATTTAACACAAAACACGAAGTACTTTCTAGCAAAAACAGTGCGCGAAAGTACACTTTTGTTTGAATATTTTTTAATCTTTATATCAACAGCAGAAAAACAAAAAAAGAGTTCTTCTCACTCTAAATTAGGTATGATTTTCAAGATTTTACAGAAATACAATTACCGATTATGGATTTACTATTCTTTTTATTAACAAACAAACAGAGGCAAGAAAGTGAGTTTCTTGCCTCTGTTTGGAATAAAATATGATTTTTTTTACATTATTGCATCTTCATATTTAACTAATTGTTTTTCTATTTTCACATAGGATAATACCACTACTTCTACACCTCTACCCCTTTCAAGAAGGCGCGTTCTACTTTATTAGCGCCGAACGCGTAGGGCATATATTCAATGGTGGGGATTGGTTTTGTGATATAGAAGTTGGCTATTTTACCTTTGGCTATGGTACCCACTTCATCGCTCACACCTAAAGCGTATGCAGTATTTATGGTTGTTGCATTAATGGCCTCCTCTGGGAGCATTTTATATTTAATACACCCCATAGAGACAATAAGTTGCATATTTCCTGAAGGAGACGAGCCAGGGTTAAAATCAGACGCTAACGCAATAGGGAGCCCGGCATCTATCATTTTACGTACAGGCCCGTATATCATTCCTAAGAAGAAAGCAGCACCTGGCAAAAATGTGGGCATGGTTTCCGAATTGAGCAATACAGCTATCTCTTCGTCGCCGGTATACTCTAAGTGGTCAACCGAAAGAGCATTGTACTTCACCCCTACTTGTATTCCACCCGAATAATCGAGCTCATTAGCATGAATTTTAGGGCGCATTCCATATTTAACACCTTGCATTAAAATACGTTCAGTCTCTTCGGTAGTAAAGAATCCTTTATCGCAGAACACATCAATAAAGTCTGCTAATTCTTCGGCAGCTACCATCGGTATCATTTCATTAATAATAAGATCTACATACTCACCTTGTCGCCCTTTGTATTCGGCAGGAACGGCATGTGCCCCTAAAAAGTTCGATTTAATAATGAACGGGGTATTCTCTTTTAAACGTTTTATCACGCGGAGCATTTTCAGTTCATTTTCGGTATCTAATCCGTAGCCGCTCTTAATTTCAACGGCACCTGTTCCGAACGAAGCCATCTCCATTAGCCTTTGGTAAGCTTGCTCATAGAGTTCGTCTTCGGTAGCCTCTTTCAATCTTTTAGCAGAATTTAAAATTCCACCACCACGCTTTGCTATCTCTTCGTACGAGAGCCCTTTTATTTTATCGATATACTCTATTTCGCGGCTCCCTGCATATACTATATGTGTATGCGAGTCGCAAAACGAGGGGAACACCATCCTGCCAGTAGCATCAATTTCAATTACCTCTTCGTCGATGCCGTGCAAATGGTCGTTTGCGAGCATATCCATCGTGCCAAAGTCTACAATTTTATCACCCACCACTAATAAGAAAGCATTTTCGATAGTGGGTAAAGTGCGCATATCTTCCCCTGCTCTCATTGCCACTCGCTCACTAGTTTCTACTTGCACTAATTGTTTAATATTTTTTACTAAAATTGCCATATTTTCAAATTGTTAGATGGAGCAACATAAATTTCTATCGCCGTGCGCATCGTTTACACGACTCACCGTTGGCCAATATTTTTCAACGTGAGGCAATGGGAATGCCGCTTTTTGGCGCGAGTATGGTCTTGTCCATTCGTCGGCGCACACCACCTGCATAGTATGAGGCGCATGTTTTATAACATTATC
>CAYJOY010000234.1:0-1694 GCA_964371885.1 uncultured Lentimicrobiaceae bacterium
CTACTCCATTTCCTATTGCACAATCTACCTGTACTCTCCATTCGTAGGCTGTTGAGCTCATTAGTGCGGGAAGAGTACAAGGATTTTCGCTTGCCTCGTATGCACTCCACTCTGATGCTCCTTGTGGTCTATAGTGCACTATCCAAGCATTATCTTGTTCTGGATCAGGTGTGGCCCAACCTAATTCTACAGTGTTTAATGTGGCGTTACCGCTTGTTAACTCCGTAGGCATAAGGCATGCAGGAACGGTCTCAATTACTACATCGTCGATACGTAAATACCAACCATCTATTTCTGTATTCCCTTGACGAACAAAAGCGATGTAACGGTTCCCTTCGTATTCAGAAAGATCTATAACAATTCTTGTATATTCACCTTGAGGCACTATTTGCTGATGTATTGATGTAAAACCAGCGAGGGTATCGTGTGTTCCCATTTCAGAAGCATCAATGGTAGCATCTGCATCAGAAATAAATACCGAGAACTCATCTTGTTCACCAGTGGTAGCGGAGAAATTTTTCACCCAAAAAGTGAGGCGTTGTCCTCCTGTAAGAGCCATTAGAGGGGTTATTAACCAGTCGTTATGAGGACCATAAGGAGTGCCATCTGTATAGATACTAGCGTGAGCTGAACCTGTTCTACTACTACTCGTACTCTCTGTTCTTGTCCAGTAACTATTTCCTGCAATCCCTTTATTAATTACAGTCCAACATAGCGGAGAAGAGCTATAGTCTCCTATACCAGGTACCCACTCATTTTCAAACCCTTCTTCAAAAGGGAAAGCAGAAAATGCCTCAGCACCACAGAGGGTTATAAAATCTATAGTTTGCCACGCACTACTGGTATCATCTGCAGCGCATATTGCTTTTAAGCGGGCATTATACACAGTACCTGCCGACAATTCGTTAATTATCAAAAAAGTGTCTAAAGTAAGGGGTACAGTTACCACTCCTTCAGCATCCCAAGAAGTTACGCTATTTGACTTCCACTGCACGAGGTAACCTTCATCGCCCCAACTTACTGGGTTTTCTGTAGGATTCCACGAAAGTGTCACTTCACTTGTGGTAGTGGCAGCAGTTACCTGAATTAAATCGTAAGGATTAGGGCATGATGGAATAGTTGTAAAAGTGTGCGTAGCCCAAGTACTGCTATCTTCTTGCGAGCAAATAGCCATTAATCTTGCGTTATAGGTGGTTTCGGCTAATAAGTCGGTTATCAATACAGTAGTATCCGTTACAGGGTATTGTGTTGTAACGGCATTTTCATCATCCCAACTAGCACTAGCTATTTTATACTGTACTAAATATCCATCTTCCCAAGTAGCAGAAATATCGGCTGTTGAATTCCATGAAAGTCTTGCTTGGTTGTATGCTATTTCATCTGAGATAGCAGTAAAACCTGATGGAACAGGGCATGATATTATAGTAGAAAAGCTATAAGATACCCAACCACTCACGTTAGATCCGTCGCAATTGGCTCTTACTCTTACATCGTAATCCTCTTCTGCTGTTAAATTAGACAGGGCTATAGAGGTTTCAGTAGCTGCGATGTCGTCGCTCCACATTTCCTCAGAAGCTAATTTGTACTGCACTATCCATGATGTATTCGCTGGGTCGGCACTCCAAGTAAGCGTTGAGGAGTGGGCTTGAATATTTGTGGCAGCTACATTGTACACTGGTGCGCAAAAACCTGCG
>CAYJOY010000234.1:1753-4102 GCA_964371885.1 uncultured Lentimicrobiaceae bacterium
TAGGTAAACATCGTTTTGGGGAGAAATGAGTACCCCATGGCAGTATAACCATTTCGTGATAATACCTCAGAGGTAGTTACGCCATTAAAGTATCTACTTACGTCATAGTCGCCAGCAGTAATAAGGTTAAAGTTTACTAATAAATTTCCCTCCTCATATACAAAAGGGGTAGCGAATTCCACTTCAAGCATGCTGCCATCTATCCACGCAGAGATAGTAGTAGCAGTAGCTATATTTTCAACCGCGGCATCAATAGGAACTAATCCACTTGACAGAGAAGTCTCTGTAGCAGTGGTCAACTTTACCGATACCGAGGGGGTCCAAAGCGAAGTGTCGGGAACACTTGTTAGGAAGAATGTGAGTTTCGTAAGCGAAGTTCCTGCTATGGGGGATAGCATTTCTTCTGGATAGAGAATTTGGTTATTTTGACTTTGATCAAAATAGTAAGCGTATACAGGAACATACTGGTTGGTTGCTGTGCCGTCTGCCACAGTGAACTCTAACTGGGCAAAACTGTTCATTGCTAAAAATAAAGCAGTGATAAAAAAAATTAATTTTTTCATAATAAATAAATAGGTAAATAATGAGTTTAATTTGCGGGGACTCGTAAAAATACATCCTTTTACCTCTTTTCAAAAGCAGTCCCCTTTTTGACTTTTTGAAAAGCAGGTATTTTCTGTCCGCAAAGTTAATTTATTTTTTTAGTTATCGCAATACAAAACATCTTTTTTTTCTTTTTTACTCACAATTCTCATATATAACTGCTAGTCAATTTACTTCAATTAAAAAAAAATCAAATCCAAGCAGACTACACGATTGCATCTCGTTAAATTGCGAGCTAAATTCATTAATTTAGGTGCAACTTTTGCTATTCTCTCTCCCAAAAATAAAAACGGAACCTGATTCAGGTTCCGTTTGCGTATTCAATACCCATTTATGGGCGGATTCTGTTTATTGCTTAATAAAGCGGAGCGTGGCTACCCCTTCGGTAGTGGTAAGACGTATAAAGTATACCCCTACTTCTAAATGGCTAATGTTAAGGGTGCGGTTGGCAACATTTTCAGGTTTCATCACTATTCTACCTGCCATATCCATTATTTCCATTCGCTCTACCCTCAAGTTTTCATATACTAAGGTTACTTGCGACGTGGCAGGATTTGGATAGAGTGTAATTTCTTGCAACCCTCCATTTTCATGAATACCCACTATTTGTGAGAAGTACGCATCAATCGTTTCATCTTGTGTTAATGGTGCAAATTGATAGCTATTATCAATTACGGTTACGTGTACCCCCGACACCACGACACTATCTAACACGCTGTTTGCATAATGACTGAACGTGTATACTGGCGTTTGATTAGGCGCATACGAGGTTGCTCCTTCAGGATTGATGCTTCCAGGACCGTGCGCCGTTGCCGTAATGGTGAACATTGGCGCAGTTGTAGTAACCGCCAATGGCACTTCTGGACTCCAATTACTAACGGTTTCTTCACATATACTTTGTACTTGAATTTGATAAGTAGTGGCAGCAGTAAGGTTTTCTATCACAAATGGAGAGGTAGCCATGGTAATAGAGTCCCAAACCTCAGCAGTTTCCATTTTATAACGGATAACATAACTGTCGGCTAATCCTACCCAAGTTACCGATATAGAGGTTGGCGTTGCCGAAGCGGCTTGTACCAACATAGGCTCAGCACATGAGAATGGGGTGGTGAAATCTATTGCTGCATAAGGCGAATAGTAGTTAATATCGCATACGGCGCGCACTTGTAAAGTGTAATCTAAACCAGGTACCAATTCATCAATTGTGACTGTGGGTTCATTTACCACACCTATCGGAATTGTTTCTACGTATACTAATACTACCTCCCAAGCGGTGGCAGTGCCTCCATTCCAGCTAACGGTTACTGTGGTGTCGGCGAGATGGTCGAGGGTTAGATTCGTTGGCATTTCACACGGCACCATATCGGTGGTGAAGGTGGTGGATACCCATTCGGCCCCTTCGCACGAGGTTCTTACATACGCGGTGTACTCGGTGTTAGGGGTTAGTGTTGTAAAGTGATGTTGTGTAGTGGCAACATCGGTTACGGTTCCCGTTTCTCCAAGGCGCACTTGCCATTGGGTAGCGGCGCCACCACTCCATAGTAGGGTGGCTTCGGTGTGACTGAGGTTGGTAATGGTTAACCCTGTGGGGTCTACACAAGTATCTACAGGAATAGCGGTAGTGCTAAACGCAATTGAATCCCATGCTGAGAAGTGGTCTGCTAAACACTGTGTTCTCACGTATGCTGTATACTCTGTTTCGGGTTCTAACCCTGTGAAGGTGTAGTTTTCAGCGGTTACGGTGAG
>CAYJOY010000235.1:0-3775 GCA_964371885.1 uncultured Lentimicrobiaceae bacterium
CCTATTTCTACCACCGACAACAGGCTCATTAGAAGAATGGTAAGAGACCATAACTATCGTGGCAGCTCTGCACTAGCTACCCTTCGTCGTTGGAAAAGTGTTAGAAAAGGGGAAATGAAAAACATATTCCCATATCAAGAAAATGCCGATGTAATGTTCAACACATCATTACTTTACGAAATTGGCGTTTTCCTGCCATACGCTATCCCATTATTAATGCAAGTTCCTCAACATGAAGAAGAATACGCTGAGGCAAAACGATTGATAGACCTACTCCTATTTTTCGAGCCTATTCACGAATCGATGATTCCAGGAACCTCCATATTAAGAGAATTTGTAGGTGGAAGCAAATTTAAATATTAAAATACAATTATATCCGTTAAGAATTAGAATTTATAACCTAAAGACAAACGTCAAAAGTAAAAAAAATGAAAAAAAGAACACGCTACATTATCTATTCTGTTGTTTTAATACTCTTTACAACAATATTCGCACTTTATCAAAAAAATATTATTTTCTCCGACGGCAACGAGACCGATGTTCATGCTTTCTCTGTGAAAGACACCGCTTCTATTACTAAAATATTTTTAGCTGACATGAATGGTCATTCTATCCTTCTTTCGAGAACCGACGCTGGCTGGACGGTTAACGACTCTACTCTAGCCATGGGTATAGTGGTAGAAGAGATGTTGGGAGTAATGAGAAATATCATTATAAAACAACCTGTTAATGAGGCTGCACAAGAAAATGTGAGCAGACGCATGGCGCAACAATCGGTAAAGGTAGAGGTTTATCAAAACGCCCCTAAATTCACCATTTTTGGCATCCCTTTTTCTGTAAAAGAGAGAAACACACACACTATGTACATTGGCGAAGCCATTCAAACACAAATGGGCAATTATGCTGTATTAGAAGGGATGGATGAACCATATATTGTTGGAATGTTAGGATTTCGCGGGTTTTTAACACCAAGATTTTCAACAAAATACGAAGATTGGGTAGACAAAACCATCTTTAGAACAAAAATCACAAGGATCGCATCTATGCAATCTATAGATGCTGTTAATCCTGAGGAATCGTTTAGCGTTACCAAAGCGGGGGCACGCCACTTTACACTTACCAACTATCAAAACCAACCAATTCATCATTACGATACGGTTAAGTTGGTTGACATGCTATCGGAATATAGAGAACGTTACTTTGAAGGGATTGTTACCACCGTTACCGACAGCGAACGCGATTCTGTACTTCAATTTAATAAATTCAAAACCATTATTCTTACCGATGTGGAGAACAACACCACTACATTAGACTTATATAAGATTACTTTTCTGGCTCAGAGCATGGAAAACAACACCCTCTCCGATGAGGTTTTTATGGCAGAAAATAAAGACAGATGCTACGGAGTTATCAACAACGATATTTCCACTTTCTGTTTGATTCAATACCACTATTTTGACCGCCAGTTACAACCGTTATCGTATTTCTTAAAACAAGAAGAGGAGTAGATGGATAATATTATGATGTGGCGATGCTTACAATTGGCCGCTTTAGGGCTTGGGCAAGTGCAACCCAACCCTATGGTGGGGGCTGTAATTGTTAATAACGGAATGGTTATTGGCGAGGGGTGGCACCGAAAATATGGGGAGCCACACGCAGAGGTAAATGCCATTGCTCAAGTAAAGGAGAAAGCGCTTCTTAAAAGTGCTACCCTTTATGTGAGTTTAGAACCTTGTTCTCATTATGGAAAAACCCCACCATGCTCACAACTCATTATCGATCATCAGATTCCTAAGGTTGTTATAGCCACCGTTGACCCTAACCCTAAAGTGGCAGGCAATGGCATTAAACAGTTGCAAGCGGCTGGAGTAGAAGTAACGTGCGGCGTACTCGAAAAAGAGTCGCGCTACCTCAACCGTCGCTTTTTCACCTATCACGAAAAAAAAAGGCCGTACATTATACTGAAATTTGCACAAACAAAGAACGGTTTTATGGATATTGACCGAGAGATTCCTAACGCAGCACATACGTACTGGATTACCAACAATGCGCTGAAAGTGTTTTCACACCAACTGCGCAACGAAGAACAGGCTATTGCTGTTGGCTATAATACTTGGCAAAACGACGCGCCGCTACTTACCAACCGCTTATTTGGCACGCATCAACCGGAACGGTTCATCATTACCCACCCCCAAAAACTGGCAAATATACCTAACGGTTATTCGCAAATTTCGTCGCACCTCCCCGATTTCTTGGAGAGACTGTATCAACAAAAAATACAATCGATAGTAGTGGAAGGGGGTAAAGCCACCTTAAACAGTTTCCTTTCGGCGGGAATATTCGACGAATTAATTGTATATGAGGGCGATCAAACATGGGAAAATGGAATTATGGCACCGCAATTACCCGAATTACCGCGAACAGTTATTACTATCGAAAACAACACATTATACCATTATTTTCATGAGTGCCGATAGTTTCAAAACCATAACTTCTGCTACAGAAGGAATTTACCGAGAAAAAGGGAGTAAATTTATTGCCTACGCCATACCTGTTACTACAGAAGAGGAGATAAAGGAGCATTTACTTCGCATTCGAAAAGAGCACTTCGATGCACGCCACCACTGCTATGCCTATATTTTAGGGGCAGACAAAGATAAGTTTAGGATGAACGACGACGGAGAGCCCTCTTCAACAGCTGGGCGTCCTATTTACGGGCAACTACTCTCCTTTCAAGTTACCAACGTATTGGTTGTGGTTGTTCGCTACTTTGGGGGGACTAAACTAGGAGCCAGTGGATTAATAACGGCCTACAAAACAGCCACTAAGCTAGCATTAGAAGAGGCTACCATAGTGGAAAAAGAGGTAGAACTCCTACAAACTATCGCTTTCGATTACCTATTGCTGAATAAAGTTATGAAGATTTTAAAGAGCGATGGCGTAGCTATTAAGAGTCAGAATTGTACCGAAAAACACGAAATTGTTTTTTCTGTACAGAAACGTTTCTCCGAACGAATTATGACTGCTTTAGATGACTTATTTTCTCGTCAAGGGGAGTAATTTCTTATTGGAGGCGTACACTTTATATGTCTCCCAAAACAGTTCTTCTTTTCTACATTTTTTTTATTGATATTTATTCATAATTTTCACACAATAATAGAAAATTATGGTGTATCTTTGCCGCGCAAAAAACAAACATTATGATTCAACTTTCCGACATTATGGCAGCGCAGCAATCGATGCGCCATGTGATTAAAAAAACCACTTTATTATCGAGCAAAACATTTTCAGCCATTGCAGGCACACAGATATTTATGAAGCTCGAGAATCTTCAAGCCACAGGTTCTTTTAAGGTACGAGGTGCCTTTAACAAGCTATCACATCTCACCGATGAGGAGCGGGCTCGCCCTATTGTTGCTGCCTCAGCTGGCAATCACGCTCAGGGGGTTGCCTACTCGGCCACTCAGTTAGGGTTACAAAGCACTATTTTCATGCCCACGTTTACGCCGCCTACTAAAGCCAATGCTACCCGCGCGTACGGTGCCAATGTTATTTTAGCCGGCGACACCTTCGACGACGCCTTCGAAGCCTCGCAAGAATATTGCAAAACACACAATGCTACCTATATACACCCATTTAACGACCCTAAAATTATTGCAGGACAAGGGGTGGTAGCGTTAGAGATTCACGAAGAACTTCCAGATGTAGACACCGTAATCATCCCAATTGGAGGTGGTGGATTAATTAGTGGGATGGCCATTGCGTTAAAAGCTAT
>CAYJOY010000235.1:3785-4076 GCA_964371885.1 uncultured Lentimicrobiaceae bacterium
GGTTACTGTTTCCGACGAAGAGATTGCACACGCCGCATATTTGATGCTACAACGTGGAAAGCTTCTTGTTGAACCTTCTGGCGCAGCTGCATTAGCAGCAGCCATGCAAAGAAAACCCACACAAATGGGAAAATTAGTAGTGCCCGTTATTAGCGGTGGAAATATTAACATGTCGTTACTCGAGCAAATTATAGAGCAAGGGATGATGATGGAAGGATTAAGGAGCACTATTCAAGTAATAATTCGCGACCAATCTGGAGAACTCTCGAAAATACTAGCGATTTTAGAAAG
>CAYJOY010000236.1:0-4015 GCA_964371885.1 uncultured Lentimicrobiaceae bacterium
AGAGCAGAATATCGGCAACTCTAGTTTTGTATTTAGCTCTCACGGTGGGGTATCTGCTGGCATTGGTAATCGCATCGTTAAGAAGGGTTACCGCCTCGTCGGTTTTGTTAACATAGTAAGCCAACAGTAGCGCATATTTCTCTACCCAGTCGGCAGTGCCTGTGTGCACTCCGTGTTCGTCGAGTAAGCTTTTAAACTCTTGTTCGAGAGTTACCGCTTCTAGATAGTTAACGGGAGAATTTGCGGTGAGTTTTAGAAATTTAACATCTAATATTTCGTATTTAGCGGTAGTGTAGAGTGCATGTCCTTCGCCTTGATCTATTATGTGTTGCAATGCTTCAATAGCTAAGTTGTACTCTCTGTTATCGGCCGCTACAATGGCAAACTGATGCAAAATTTCGCTGTTGCTTTTGCTCCTTTTATCTACCGATTTTGCCAAAACAAAAGCCTCTTCAAACTCTTTGTTTATTTGCAATGCCCAGTACAAAAGGGCTACGTAGCAGTAGTTGCTCGGGCTTTTTTGTATTGCTTTTTGCAATTCTTGTTTTGCTAACAGGTATTTTTGCTTGTCGGCATCATCGAGGAGGAGCTGTTGAAATATCTCTTCCGCTTCGGGGAGGTACTCCTGGTTATCGTCGGCAACCAATAAAATAGCCTCTTCAATAACTTTGTCGCTCAATTTTAGCATGTTATAAATTCGGGTAAGCTCTTTAGAGTAGAGTTTAGGGTCGTTAACCAGCTTTCTCCCTTTTTGTATTACGTCGATGGCCATTCCTCTTTTCGCCTTGTTAAGGAGTGCCGAGTAGAGTTCGCGCACCGCATTGGCATTGGGCTCGAGGTTTTTTATAGCCAAGCTGTACTCTTTCTCTGCCTTTTGAAGATCTCCAGAAATCTCATACGCGTAGGCAAGATCGATGTGATAACGCTTTACCTGACTGTTTTTCTTAAACTGCGACTTTGCAATACGGAGCAACTCCTCATATTCCTGTAGGTTAATAAGGGTGTGATAGTAGTAGGTATATAGATACGAACTGCTTTTCTTATCATAAATTTTCGATAATATCTCTTTAGCCTTCTCATATTCCCCCTCTCTGTAGTATTGTAGGGCGAGGCGCTCTTCTTGTGTTTGTTGTGCAAGCAATGTGCTTATTGATAAGACGAATAGTAATAGTAGTATGGTTATTTTTTTCATGCCATGTAAATGCCAAGGGCTATTATCGGTTTATTTATTTATTTATTACTTAATATGATGATTATGCAATGGTTGAAGATATGTATTAATATTTAATCTCTAATTCATCAATAATATTTTGCGCATTGGCAAATTTATCGATAATAAAGAGGATATACCTACTGTCTAAGCTAATGTTTCTACAACGGTTAATGTCGTAATAAAGGTCGCTCATGGTTCCTTCCCACATTCTATCGAAGTTAATGCCAATGAGTTCTCCGTTACCATTAAGTACTGGGCTTCCAGAGTTCCCCCCTGTGGTATGGTTGCTTGCAATAAAAGCCACGTGGAGATCGCCGTTAGCATCGGCATAGTTGCCAAAATCTTTGTTAAGGATTAATTCTTTGAGTTTTGGGTCAACTTTGTAGTCAAAAATGTCGGGATTTTCTTTTTCAATAATACCATTAACGGTAGTGTATGGACGATAAATGATACCATCTAGTGGGGCAATTCCTTCTACATTTCCGTATGCAACGCGCAACGTAAGGTTGGCATCAGGGAAACGGACTTTTTCTGGCGCCACCTCCATCAACATTTCAAGATAAATTCTATAATGATTGTCTAACTGTTGTTTAATTAAGAGTGTAGGTTGCATTAATAGTTTTTGCGCAATGGCAGCATCTTCAAAAATTTGGTATTTCTCGAGATACGACTCTAATTTTACCACTTCATCTTCTTTCATATTTAATACCATTTCAAAGGCTTCCATATCTTTAAAAATGAAATAATAAAGGAAGTTGGCCCACTCGGTAATCTCCTCTTTCGATTTTCCTGCATATTGTTTCATACTTGCAGGGATAAGGTTGGTATCTAATTCGTTAAAGAAGTGATAGGTTAGTTCAATAAATATTTCTCTATCTACCTCCATTAAGTTTTCAGCAAACACTTTGGTAGCAATTTGTTGCAACTGGTTTTGTTTAAAAGGCCAATGCTCATTCGCTTTTGCATCTTCGTTAGGATATAATGTGTTTTTTACCTCTGCAATCATATTTCCAAGTGCTAACCCGTTGAAAGTTTCGCGAAGGAATACATTTTGCGTTTCGAGGTCTCTGTAAATTTTGTAGTCGTCTTTAATGTCTTGAATAATAGTTCCATACTTCTCTTTCCATTCAGGGTTAGCCTCAATTTTAGCTTGTATCTCTTTTTCGAATGCTTGTTTTTGTTCTATTACTTTCGAAGCGGCTACCCCTTGATTTTCGCCTATCCATTTTTTCCATCCATTAGATATGCTGTTCGATTTGTTCGAGTACATCAATCGGTTTTCGGTAGAGAGATTCATGTATTTTTTCATTACATCTAACCGTTTGCCACGTTGGTGAATAGCTGGCGGGTTACGGTAGTTTACTACTAAGTCTACCCCATCAGAGAGGAGGTATTGCATGGTAGTTCCAGGATACCCCATTACCATGGTAAAGTCGTTTTCGCTAGCCCCTTTAGCAGAGATAGGGAAGTGTTTTTTCGATTTCATAGGTATATTTTCAGGAGAATATCCCGATGGTTTTCCCTCTTTGTCGGTGTAAACACGGTATAAAGAGAAGTCGCCAGTGTGTCGAGGCCACATCCAGTTGTCAGTATCGCCACCAAACTTGCCAATATTCTCAGGGGGTACCCCTACCATGCGAACATCGCTATATACTTCGTTTACAAACATAAAGTATTGGTTGCCATAGTAAAACGGACGGATATAAATATGGTAATTGTTGCCCTTGTTGGCTTTGGCAATTACTTTTTCAATGTTTTCGTTAATGAGCATTTTGCGTTCATATAACCCCTCTGGTGTATCTTGATTTTCAATTTTATGTACCCCTTTTAGCACCTCTTCGGTAACCTCTTCCATACGAAGTAGGAAAGTAACCGTTAACCCTTGACAAGGGATCTCTTCTTCGTAGTTTTTAGCCCAAAAACCGTTGTGTAAATAGTTGTTCTCTACAGTACTATGGTTGGCAACGTAGGAGTATCCACAGTGGTGATTGGTTAAAATTAATCCGTTAGGCGAGATAATTTCGCCAGTACAGCCCCTTCCAAAAAATACTACCGCATCTTTAATAGAGCTGTTGTTAACGTCGTAAACATCTTTGGCGGTAAGTTTAAAACCTTTGGCCTGCATGTCGGCCTCGTTATTTTCTAATAAAATAGGTAACCACATTCCGCCGCCCCCTTGTGCCACAGAAAACAGTGTAATGAATAATAAATAAATAGCGAAGGTAATTCTTTTCATATTATTTGTATTAGTTTTTTTGTTCACTCTTTTTGGTAATTTCTTTGCTCATTAAAGAAGAATATCTTCAATAGCTTTTACAAACTCCTCTTTTGTAGGTGCTCCAACAATGCTAGCAGGTTGCTCATTTTTCTTAAGCATTAAAAACATAGGAATAGATTGTATTTGTAGCTTTTGAGCAATTTGTTGCGCTTTATCTACATTAACTTTGTAAACTAAAATTTTCCCTTCGTATTCCTTAGCCACCTCGTTTAAAGTAGGGGTAAACAGCACGCAAGGACGGCACCAATCGGCATAAAAATCTATAACACAAGGCATCTCCCCTTTGTATTGATACCCTTTAGGGTCGTTTATTTCGGTAATATATTCAATAAATTCAGCTTCGGTTAAAATGGTTACCTTGCCAGTGTGGCTCGCTTCTCTCTTTTTGGTTTTGTCGTCAATAACGACTGCTTGTTGACTGGGAAGTTCAGCCGTAGCCGTAACCGCTGTTTCCGCTTTTGCTCCTTCTAATGGTTCATTGTTCGTTTGAGGTGAATTGTTACCGCACGAAATGAATGCGAATG
>CAYJOY010000237.1:0-1743 GCA_964371885.1 uncultured Lentimicrobiaceae bacterium
TGCCGCGGAAGCCAAAGAATACGGTATGATTGACGATGTTTTGCAAAGAAATAAATAGTGATTACTGTTCAACAGCTTGTTAAACAATACGGAGCCTTAACCGTTTTAAAAGGAATTAACGTAAACATTCCCGCTCATGAAGTGTTCTCTATAACAGGGCCTTCAGGGGCGGGAAAGTCTACTTTATTACATCTTATTGGAACATTAGATAAGCCTACAAGTGGGCACGTTTTGATAGATGGAGTAAACCCTTTCACCTTAAAATCTAATCAATTAGCCCATTTTAGAAATGGCAATATTGGTTTTGTTTTTCAATTTCATCACCTTTTACCCGAGTTTAATGCGGTTGAAAATATAGCCCTCCCTGCCCTTATTGCGGGCAAAAGTAAAAAGGAGGCTCAGCGCCGTGCCCACGAACTACTAGAGTTTATGAAGCTCTCCGACAGGGCTACTCATAAACCTGCGGAGCTATCGGGAGGTGAACAACAACGCATATCAGTAGCGCGTGCCCTTGTTAACAATCCTAAATTGGTACTAGCCGACGAGCCATCGGGAAATTTAGATGCCGACAATGCGAAGAAACTGCACCAACTCTTCTTCGACCTAAGAGATGAGTTTCAACAAACATTTGTAATAGTTACCCATAACGAAGAATTAGCCCGTTTGTCGGATAATAGAATAGTGCTAGTAGATGGGTTGTTGAAAGATGATAATATAAAGTAGATGAATGGACTACACATTTTTTAGGGGAAGTTAGGAAAAGTACATTCGACCCTAAATTATTGGAAAAAAGTAAGTATTTTGCACCGAAATTGTTATAGGAAACCTAACACATCTTTTTAAACTAAAACATAACAAAACATGATTAGCGATAATACCAAAATAGTATCTTTTGAGCACACTTCAGAGTTTGTGCTCTACACCACCCAACGGAGCAGTACAAGTGGAAGCATTTGTGAAGGATGAAACAAAATCGGAGAATCAATAGGCATAAAGCGAAGTTGGAATAAATTGTATTTTTGAGGTATCAATCATTTTTACAGTGCTTAATGTTTTTGAGGTAACAATTACTCCTCTAATGTTTTTATTTTGAACTATAAATTTATGAAGAGATTGTAACTCTTTTGGGTTTTCAAAAAACTGTTTTTCCGTAAAGTTATTTTAAAGAGGACTCTCTTTTTTTATAACATAATGAACGCCAAGTTGTTGTTGGTTTTTTCTAATGGCTTATTATTTTTTTTATTCGTAATGTATCTAATTGTGAACATTTTTATATATTTTTGCGCACAAATGTAAACATTACAATTATGAAAAGAACTTTGCTTCCTAATCAGCGGCGTACGTTAGAAACCATGGGTGAAAATATTAAATATGCGCGGTTACGCAGGGATTTATCCTCGGTGCAGGTGGCAGAGCGTGCAGGTATCTCAAGAACCACGTTGATAAAAGTAGAAAAAGGGGATGAAGGAGTGGCATTGGGATACTATTTTCGCGTTTTAGTGGTGCTGGGATTAGATAAGGATTTTTTGCAAGTAGCAAAAGATGATACATTAGGTCGTGCATTGCAAGATGCAAAACTATTGCCTCGCGAAAGAGCAACTAAAAAAATATAGCAATGATTCAAAAGAAAAGCATATATGTATATATGGATTGGTCTGAATTTAAGGCTCCTATGCTTATGGGGGTGCTTGCCAATGAGCATCTTCGAGGAAAGGAGGTGTTCTCTTACGCTAATGATGCGAA
>CAYJOY010000237.1:1772-3968 GCA_964371885.1 uncultured Lentimicrobiaceae bacterium
TATTCCAGTTTTAGAATGTTAGACCCCGATTTAGGAAGGTTTGTGGGGAAACAGTATTTGCCAGCAGATAAAAGTAATTTTGGAATTTTCTTAGATTCAGCTCCAGATAGATGGGGACGAGTACTTATGCAGCGCCGTGAGGCTATTTTGGCCAAGCAAGAAGGGAGAGTTGTTAAAAAGTTATCGGAAGCAGATTATCTTTTAGGGGTATTTGATGGCAATAGAATGGGAGCACTCCGTTTTAAAGCGTCGCAAAACGGAAGTTTTTTAGATGATAACAAAAGTATGGCAGCACCACCATGGGCTATGATAAGGGAATTAGAATATGCTAGTTTACAGATAGAAAAAGAGGATGCTATAGACAAACGAGAGTATGTGAAGTGGTTGAACATGTTAATAGCACCAGGATCTTCGCTCGGAGGGGCGCGCCCCAAAGCTAATGTGGTTGATGAAAATGGAGAGCTATGGATTGCTAAATTTCCAAGTAGAAATGATAGGAAAGACATAGGAGCTTGGGAAGCGACAGTAGCAACCCTAGCGCAAAAGTGCGGAATCAAGATGGCATTGTGCAAGACATTGAAATTGGGTTCGAATCACCATACTTTTCTTACCAAAAGGTTTGATAGAACTTCTGCTGGAGGACGAGTTCACTTTGCATCAGCCATGACAATGCTAGGATATTCGGATGGAATGAGTGCAACTGATGGCGTAAGCTATCTGGAAATAGCAGAATGGATAGTGGGCAATTGTTATAATGTTAATGGTGATTTGGAACAATTGTGGCGTAGAATTGTTTTTAATATAGCAGTCTCAAATTGCGATGATCACCTAAGAAATCATGGCTTTCTACTCACCGCTAAAGGGTGGGAATTATCGCCCGCCTACGATATGAATCCTGACGAGCAAGGCGTTGGCTTAAAGCTAAATATATCGGAAGAAGATAATGCCTTAGATTTTGAGCTTGCCATGAGTACTGTTCAATACTACGGCCTAACAGAGCAAAGAGGCAGAGAGATTATTAATGAAATAAAAAATGAAGTGTCTCATTGGCAAAAAATAGCCACCCAGCATAACATTCCACGTACTGAACAAGAATTAGTACAGGGTGCTTTTTTGATATAAATGACTGAAATGTCACAGCCGCCTGCTTGGGTAGTATCCAATATTAATGAATACAAAAAACTGATTTCAAATTGAAAATGCAGTGATTCTACAACTTTTATTCAATTTTATCAGAGCCCGCAATAATAGAAAAATGAATAGAAATTCACTGTTTTAGATTTAACACATGGTCGCTTTTTGGGGGAGTGTTATAATTGATTTTTTCACTACCGCCAGTCGACAAACTTAATGAGTTTACGGCTCGATTGTGGTTGTTGCTGTTGGGCAATAAATTCGGGCTTTTCAAAGCGTATATCTGGTGCAACGCGCACTTTAGAGCGGAACATATCTTTGAGTTCTTTTTCAAAATTCTCATCGGTGCGTACGGTGCCCACTTTTATTACAATTTGGTCGGTTCCCAGTTCCCCTGTATACACTTCTACAATGTAATTAGTTACATCGGCAATTTTATCGAGAATATCGTATAAAGCAGAGGGGTATAAGGTGGTGCCTTTGTACTTTATCATTTGTCCTTTGCGGCCTAATACTGAGCTTAGCCTAAGGGTGTTTCTTCCGCAGGCGCAAGGGGTTGTATTTCCTATACATATATCTCCCATTTTAAAGCGTAGTAGTGGCATTCCGCGCACGCCTAGGGTGGTAATGGTTACCTCGCCAGGGGTGCCATCGGGTACGGGTTGGTTGTTATCGTCGAGGAGTTCTACTATTAATAATTCGGGAGGAACGTGTCCGCCCGAATGTTTTACACACTCGGTTACAGATGTTTGCATTTCGGTAGAGGCGTAGGTGGAGAATAGTTCTAGCTGCGGCCACTCTTGGGAGATTTTCAATCCCAGAGCGTTGTATTCGCCATTGGGGGTGCGTACAGCTTCTCCAATACAGAGTGCCCTTTGTAGCGAAGAGGTAGCATAGTCGATATGGTTTATTTTGGCAAAAGCGGTTAATTTGGGGAGGAATGAAGGGACCACAATGCAGGCGGTGGGGTTAATGCGCTGTATGGTATCCCATTGTAATTCAGGGATTCCGTTACCCACACGGACAATACCACATTGCATGGCTCTCGCCCCTAGGAAGTAG
>CAYJOY010000238.1:0-3959 GCA_964371885.1 uncultured Lentimicrobiaceae bacterium
CGAGATTTTTGTAATGGAAGTTGCTACTGGAAAAGTATTAGAAGATCATATTACTTGGGCTAAATTTACCACTGCCGAATGGAAAGGAAACGGTTTTTATTATAGTGCGTATGAGGCACCATCGGCAGGGAAAGAGTACTCTAATGTAAACGAAAACCACCGAATTTACTACCACACCGTAGGAACACCACAAAGTGAAGACAAAATTGCCTACGAAAACTTAGAATATCCTAAACGTTTTTACCGTGCAGCTGTAAGCGAAGATGAGAACTTTATGTTTATTTACGAAGATGGTAACAACACTGGTAATAGAATGTTTGTTCACGACCTTCGTACTGCCCAGGCACCTATTGAAGTTGCCAACGACGATAAATACATCTATTCTTTCCTCGAATCGTTTGGAAATGAGGTATACTTCTATACCAACAATGGGGCACCTAAATATCGTTTAATGAAGACTACCATCGACAAGCCTGGTTTTGAACATTGGGTAGATGTAATTCCTGAAACCGACCACGTATTACAAGACATCACTTTTATTGGCGACAAAATTGTAGCCACCTATATGGAAGATGCAGCATCGCACAGTTATGTCTTTAACCATAAAGGAGAAAAAATACATGAGGTAGCGCTCCCATCATTAGGATCTGTAGGTTTTACTGGCACCAAAAAAGAGTCGGAAGCATTTTTCTCATTCTCATCGTTTACACAACCTACTACTATTTACCAATACGACATTGCACAGAACATTGCCACCCCTTATTTAGTTCCAGAAATGGCATTTGAATCTGATAACTACGAGACCCAACAGGTATTCTTTACTAGCAAAGATGGCACCAAAGTTCCTAAGTTTCGCGCTTAGCTTTCCTTGAAGAGGGTGGTATTTATGTATCTGCCAACATTCGTGGTGGCGGTGAGTATGGCGAAGCGTGGCACTTAGCGGGCACCAAAATGAACAAACAAAACGTATTCGACGATTTTATTGCCGCTGCCGAATATTTAATTGCTAATAAATATACTTGCAAAGAGAAGTTGGCTATTATGGGCGGCTCGAACGGAGGGTTATTGGTAGGCGCAGTGGTGAACCAACGCCCAGACCTTTGCCAAGTAGCAATTCCACAAGTAGGTGTTATGGATATGCTTCGTTACCACAAGTTTACCATTGGGTGGAACTGGGCTAGCGACTATGGCACCAGCGAAGAGAGCGAGGAGATGTTTAAATATTTATACGCATACTCTCCTATCCATAATATTAAGAACGACGGCACCCCTTATCCTGCGATTATGATTACGACTGCCGATCACGACGACCGTGTGGTACCAGCGCACTCGTTTAAATATGCTGCTGCTTTACAAGCTGCCAACACGGGCAACGCCCCTAAAATTATCCGCATTGATGTAGATGCTGGGCACGCCGCTGGTAAACCACTGAGCAAACAAATTGATGAGTGGGTAGACACTTATGCTTTTATTTTCAAAAATTTAGGAATGAAATAACACTTAAGGGGAGTTCTAAAAATTCCCCATCGATTTTATAACAATAAAAGGGAGAGACGATGCGCGCATCGTCTTCTTCAGATAAAATATTTTAGGGATGGCCTTGGGCTGTCCCTTTTTTTTGATTTATTTTTTCGTCATGCTATTATTTGGCATAGGGTTGTTGTATTTTTGCAATTGCTAATTGCTCTTAAATCGCTCCAAAATCTCCTCCGAGGCTTTCACCGTTTTTTTGTACCATTCTAGCAACAGTTCGTCGTGCTCGTTTGCCGGTAGTTGCCACGCTACGCCGCTATTTCTTATCTTTTCTATAAAATAGTGGGCAATTATTGCCACCGAATTGGAGATATTAAAACTCTCTGTAAAGCCATACATTGGTATTTTCACCGTTCTATCGGCGTGTTTTATAGCATCTTCTGAAAGTCCTGTTAGTTCAGTACCAAACAAAAAAGCGAGTGGTTTATCTACAGGTAATTGCTCTATAAAGCAACTTTTTTCATCGGGGAGGGTGGCTACTACCTCGTACCCTTTTGCTTTAAGATTGCTGATACAATCAACCATATTATTAGGTGCTGGTGGGTAGTGGTGCCTTGTAAGCCACTTATCGGAGCCCATAGAAATAGTATTATGGATAGAGAACTCGTTTTCACCTTCTACAATGTGGATGTCTTGAATTCCAAAACACTCGCAACTACGCATTACAGCACTTATATTTTGCGTTTGAAAAAGGTCTTCCACTACTATCGTAATATGGCGCGTTCGCTCTTTTAGCACTTCTGCAATTCTATCACGGCGTTCATCTAAAATAAAGTTAGACAAATATTGCGTCATTTCTGCCACTGTTTTCTCTTTTATATTCTCCATTATATCAATGTTAAGATTCATTATATCAACTTTATAGACATCTTTCTTAGACATCTAAAAGCCACTGCAAAAGTACACTTTTTATAATGCTCTTCAGCGATGTATTAAGTAGGTGCAATATTGTCATCTTAATTAGAAAAAAATATGTATTTTTGCGCCCCAATTTTGGAAAAAAATACAACGAAAAATAAATTTAATTATGGTACAAAAAGTAAAGAGTAGCCAAGAGGCTATGGAGCTTGAGCACAAATATGGTGCGCACAATTATCACCCACTAGAAGTGGTTCTTGCAAAAGGAGAAGGTCCTTTTATGTGGGACGTAGAAGGCAAAAGATATTATGACTTTCTTTCTGCCTATTCAGCAGTAAACCAAGGGCACTGCCATCCTAAAATTGTTAAAGCGATGTGCGACCAAGCGCAAACATTAACATTAACATCGCGTGCTTTCTATAACGATGTATTAGGTGTTTATGAGAAATACATGACCGAATATTTTGGATACGACCGTATTTTACCTATGAACTCTGGTGCCGAGGCTGATGAAACAGCTCTTAAACTTTGTCGTAAATGGGCTTATACTGTAAAAGGTATTCCTGAAAACCAAGCTAAAATTATTTGCTGCAGCGGCAACTTCCTCTATCGTTTCTATGTCTGACGATCCAGATTCATTTGCCGGATTCGGACCATTAACTCCTGGTTTCCCACGTATTCCTTATAACGATTTAGCAGCGTTAGAAGCAGCGTTAGAAGAAGAAAACGTAGCTGGTTTCTTAGTAGAGCCTATTCAAGGTGAAGCTGGTGTATTTGTTCCAGATGCTGGTTATTTGAAAAAAGCATACGAATTATGTAAAGCTAAAAACGTTCTTTTTATTGCCGACGAAGTACAAACAGGTATTGCACGTACTGGTAAATTGTTAGCATGCGACCACGAAGAGGTACGTCCTGACATTTTGATCTTAGGAAAAGCATTATCGGGTGGTGCTATGCCAGTTTCTGCTGTATTAGCCGACGATGAAATTATGTTAACCATTAAACCGGGTGAGCATGGTTCTACATTTGGTGGCAACCCTGTAGCTTGTAAAGTGGCTATAGCTGCATTAGAAGTGGTAAAAGAAGAAAAATTAGCTGAAAACGCTGAACGTTTAGGACAAATTTTCCGCGAAGAGATGAGCAATATCCAAAGCGATATGATAGAGTTAGTACGTGGTAAAGGGTTACTCAACGCTATTGTTATTCGTCCTAAAAACGGGAAAGAGGCATGGGATGTATGTGTAAGAATGAAAGAGTTAGGTGTTTTAGCAAAACCTACTCACCAACACATTATCCGTTTTGCTCCTCCATTGGTAATTACCGAAGAGCAACTTCGCGAAGCTATTGCTATTATTAAAGAAGCTATCCTCTCTTTCGAATAGTATTCTGTTTTAATACCCTAATAAAAAAAGCTCACCATAAGGTGAGCTTTTTTTATTAGGGTATTAAAAGGCGAACCCCGTTTTTTTATACAAAAACAACACAGGTGAACCTCAAATTAATTCCATTCCCAACACTTATCACAATAACTGCTTTCAACACGTTGCTCCACCGCATCGTTCAACAAT
>CAYJOY010000239.1:0-1628 GCA_964371885.1 uncultured Lentimicrobiaceae bacterium
GATTAGCCCAATATATATACGATAACTACTCGAGTTACGATGGGTTTGTGGTGTTGCACGGAACAGATACTATGTCGTACACTGCCTCGGCATTGTGCTACTTGTTAGAGAATTTAGCAAAGCCTGTTATCTTAACGGGCTCGCAACTCCCATTGGGGGTAATGCGCACCGATGGGCGCGACAACATTATCAATTCTATAGAAATAGCAGCTAGCACCTTAAACGGTGTGCCTCGTGTGCAAGAGGTATGTGTTTATTTCGAAAATGCACTCTATAGAGGCAATAGAACATACAAAGATAATGCTGAACATTTCAATGCTTTTATGTCGGCAAACTACCCAAAATTGGCAGAAATAGGGGTTAAAATTAAATTCAACGACGCCTATATCCATAAAGAGAAAAGCGGTGAGCCGCTAATTCTTCATACGAGAATGGATGAAAACATAGCCATTCTAAAACTTTATCCAGGTATTAACCTGAAAGTAATGGAAGCCATCTTTGCAACAGAAGGATTAAGAGCCGTAATTTTAGAGACGTATGGAGCAGGAAATGCACCAAGCCATCCCGAATTTCTCAATATCTTAAGAAATGCTGTTAACAAAGGCATTATCATTGTTAATGTTACACAGTGTAAAGGCGGTGGAACTGTAGAAATTGGAAAATATGGCGCAAGTTTACACCTAGGAAAAATAGGAGTAGTGAGTGGACAAGATATGACTACAGAGGCTGCCGTGGCTAAAATCATGTATTTACTAGGTCATAATATAGATAATGAAGCTGTTAAATATCACATTGTTCGGCCATTACGCGGTGAGTTAACCGTGCAGTATAATTTATAATAATCATAATATAGAATGAATAAAAAATTAATATACATTTTAGCTACTTCGCTGTTGGCAATAGCTGCCATTATAATTGTATTAGTTTCATCTAAAAATAATAACGTTGAAATACAAGACGAGGAGCTAGAAGTAGTTGAAAGTGAGCCAAAACAGCTTTTTAACATCCCTATTGAGGGTTGGACTATTCATAAAGATACCGTTCGAGATGGAGATCTCCTCGGTGCTATCATGGGGCGTTACGGCATCTCTCCGCAGCAAGTAGATAAAATAGCGAGAATGTCAACCGATGAGTTTAGAGTTACTCTCATTGTTCCTGATAAGCCTTTTACCGTATTTTCCGATACTATTATTGATGGAGTACCTCAAGCTCAGATATTTGTATACGAGAACACACCTGTAGTTTATACCACATACGACTTTAGAACACCAGACACTGTAATTATTAATAGAGACAAGAAAGAGATAGATACCCTCACCCTAGAAGCTAGTGGTACTATCAAATCATCGTTATGGAATGCCATGGTAGGTAAAGGTTACCCATGGGAATTAGCTATTTTATTGTCGCAAACATTTGCATGGACAGTCGATTTTTATGCCTTACAGCCAGAAGACTGGTTTAAGGTAGTATATACTGAACATCAGGTAGATGGACACTCTGTTGGAGTAGGGGAGATTAAGGCAGGGGTATTTTACCATGGTGGAAAAGAGCTATGGGCTATCCCGTTTGTTCAAGACTCTATCCGTAATTTTTACGACACTACAGGAACAAATATGAAGAAAAGTTTC
>CAYJOY010000239.1:1643-3667 GCA_964371885.1 uncultured Lentimicrobiaceae bacterium
AGGAGCAAGAATGCACCCAGTGCACCACAAAGTAAGAAAACACTTAGCCGTAGATTTTGCTGCACCTACAGGAACCCCCGTTTATGCAGCATCGGATGGTAGAATTGTGATAAGAGAATATGGCCGCGGAGCTGGTAATTATGTGAAAATAAAGCATAATAGCGTATATAGTACCGTTTATATGCACTTCTCGCGTTTCGGGAAATATAAAGTAGGCGACTGGGTAGCTCAAGGCGATATAATAGGTTATGTAGGTAGTACAGGATGGTCTACTGGCCCCCACCTTCACTACGAAATACACGAAAATGGAGTTAAAATTAATCCTCTCGCTTTTAAACCACCCCCAGCAGATCCTGTCCATTCTGATAATATGGAGCAGTTTAATAAAGAAAAACAACAGTGGATTGATAGATTGAAATATATAAAGTAAATCGGGTTTTACCGTTTTTTCTAATTACCAGATGTTCCTGTTAGTGCAATTACACTAGAGCAAGTAAGGACTCTTTAAAGTGCCTATACTTTTCCATTATTAAAAATTTCAAATGTATTATCGTTATATATAAATACGATTTTTACTACGCTCTTATCCGTCCGAGAATCTAATATTTGGGGCGGAGTGCATGGCTCAGTCTGAATTTTCGATTCTAAGGGCGTTTGTTCTTGCGTTTTTTCATGCAAACTCTCTGACTGCAAGGGCGTTTCATCGTTATTTTCACTGAAACTGAAGAGGTTTAAAGGTGCACTGTTTTCAATTTTTGCTGTAACAGAGGGTGGGGGAGTCGAAATTTGTTCCAGATGCCCATCATTTGCCATAAACATGTTCCCCATTCCAAAAATCATCCAATCAACAGAAACATCAGGAAAGCTTTTTTTTACTTTGGAAACAAATTCCAAACTCGGTTGATTCCTCCCTGAGAATATGTGGCTCATACTTGCTCTGGTAACTCCTATTTTATCGGCAAAACTTGTAGCATTTAAACCGTAATATTTAATAATTTCTCTAACTCTTTCTATCATGTTACAAATGTTAAAACAAATTAAAAGTAAACAAATGTTAACAGTACAAAAAGCGGGTGTTTTTACAATTGTAATCAATTAACATTTGTTGCAAAGATACAGTATTTACTCGAAATGCGCGTAAAATAGTCAAGATAAATGATTATTTTATTGTTTTAGATTAATAAGCACGCTAAACAAACTAAACTATAAGAAATTACATTTTAATTATCATAAATATCATTATGTTTACAATTTTGCTGTTTTATTAGTTAAATAAGATTAGCAAAACCGTGTAAATATGCTGGAAAACAGTGTAGTATATCTGTTGTTTAAAATTAAAAATGAAATTTTCAACTGAGTTAGAATAGAGTGAAAAACAGAGGAGAAAACGTCTGTTTTACAAATGTAAAATGCAAAAAAAGGTGGTAAAAACAGCAAATAGATAGTTACTGCTGTATACAATTGTTTACAACAATAGTGAAATGTTACAAATGTAAAGAGGTGTTAATTTTGATTAGAGGAGTAAGGAATTGTGTTTACGCTTGTAAATTCTTCTTTTATGAATTTAAAATAACCATATCCAGCAACCATTGCTGCATTATCGGTGGTAAGTGCCATGGGTGGAATAATTACGTTCTTTTGAAATTTTTTCCCTAATTTGCAAATCTCAGCGCGTAAACCAGAATTAGCGGCAACGCCTCCCGAAAGGGCAATGTCGGCGCATGGATATTGCTTAATGGCTACTTTCATCTTTTTTATTAGCGATAATATAATATGATGTTGCATCGAAGCGGCTAGATGGGCTTTTTCTTTCTCTATAAAATCGGGGTCTTTAGCTAAGTGGTCGCGCACTAAATAGAGAAAAGAGGTTTTTAATCCACTAAAACTAAAATCCAAGTTGGGAATATTGGCAATCGATAATTTGTATTTCTCTTTATCTCCTTCTTGTGCTAGTTTATCTATAATGGGACCGCCAGGATAGGGTAAGCCTAGTATTTTGGCCGCTTTATCGAATGCTTCGCCGG
>CAYJOY010000239.1:3677-3947 GCA_964371885.1 uncultured Lentimicrobiaceae bacterium
ACTAAACGTTCATGGCTACACGATAAAAGGCGCTACTACAGGGTTCTTATTATTCTGCACTGGCGTGTCCGTATCTAAAAAGTTGGCAAGAACGTGCGCTTGCAAATGGTTTACCTCTATTAATGGGATGTTGAGTGCGTACGATAACCCTTTCGAAAAAGAGTTCCCTACTAATAACGATCCTAAAAGTCCAGGGCCGTTCGTAAATGCAATGGCTGATAACTCATTTTTTTGTATCTTTGCCCGTTTGATTGCAGTATCTACTACTGG
>CAYJOY010000240.1:0-3922 GCA_964371885.1 uncultured Lentimicrobiaceae bacterium
TATTAATCCAGCGGTAATTCCCGATGCGGTAGCATACGCTAAAACGAGAAAATTAGCACTATTGTCGGTATTCCCAAAACAACAACTCATCACCTGGAAAGAGAAAGCCACAGTTCCACTAATGAACTATATATTGCAAACATTGCTCCCCCTCGCTTTCGTGCAGCATTCTCCGTTTGCTGCCCACTCTGCCGCCAACGGACAATTTATGCTCTTTAAAGGAGCGTGTTATAGAAAAGATTGGCCGCACGAAAAATCGAAAAATGAAATAGTAGAAGATATTGCAATCGCCCGCAATTATAAAAAGAGTAAACATAAGATTGCGGTCATTGCTGGCGACAATAGGATTATGTGTAGGATGTACCGCTCCTATCGTGAAGCGTTGCTGGGCTTTTCGAAAAACATTTTTGTCATTTTTGGAGGCTCCCCACTTTTCGCACTCCTCTTTTGGATAGGCTGTGCCCTCGGTTTCATTCCTATACTAACCACTAACCTCCCCCTCTTTGCACTATATGTTCTGTTGTTGCTAGCAGTGCAAATATTATATGCAAGAGCGTGCCTCCAGTCGCCAATAACCACACTGTGCTACTATCCCATCCACCTTTTTTTTATGATACATTTAATTTGCTACGCTATAGCTGCTAAGAAGAAATTGAAATGGAAGGGACGACTTGTAGAAGGGAGATAGAAGCACGGTTCGAGTAGGTGCGTATAAATTTGAGTTGTTTTTGAAAAATGTAGATTTATAATAAAATAGAAGTAAAATGAAAAGGCATGTAGTTATTATAGGGGCAGGTTTAGGTGGCTTAGCTGCCGGATTACGATTAATAAGCAACGGTTATTCTGTAACCTTTTTAGAGAAGAATGGGCAAGCTGGAGGTAGGCTCAACCAACTGAAACGCGATGGGTTTACCTTTGATTTAGGACCTAGTTTCTTTAGTATGCCCTACGAATTTGAAGACTTAGCTAAAGATTGTAATATGGAGATCCCTTTCGAGTTTGTAGAACTGGACCCGCTTTATACAGTCCATTTCCGCGATGGAAGAGCACCATTTTATCTTTATAAAGACATAGATAAAATGAGTGCTCAGTTTGATGGAATTGAAAGTAATTTTAAAGAAAAGTTTACCTGCTATTTAAAAAAATGCGAAGCGCTATACAACGATACTGTAGGGATTGTAATAAAACAAAATTTTAACCACCTTCTCGATTATTTATGGGCTCTCAGCAAGGTTAACAAAAGACATCTCCCTCTCTTATTGCGTACTTTTTGGCAACAAGTACATCGTTATTTTGAATCGAACGAAGCGCGACAAATTATCTCTCTTATTTCTTTCTTCTTAGGAAAAACCCCTTTTAATACCAATGGCGTTTATACATTATTATCGCATATCGAGTTTCAAAATACAGGTTATTACAATGTTAAAGGGGGGATGTATACTATGGTTGAAAGCCTAGTAAGTGAACTGAAAAAGCGCGGGGCAATCTTTCATTACCATACAGAAATAACAAATTTTGAAAATAAAGGGAATGTTTTGTATCATGTGATTGATATTAATGGTAAAGCGTGGCACGGAGATTTGTTTTTGATAAATGGAGATGCGGCCTATTTTAGAGGGAAAGTGTTACAGCGGAGACGTTACCAAGAGCGCCGTTTAAAAAAGAAAGATTGGACCATGGGATATTTAACTTTTTATATTGGTATAAAAGGGAAACTCCCTCAAATAGAACATCATAACTATTTTTTAGGAAACAATTTCGAAAGCTATTCCCGCATGGTTACAAACCAACTCAGCCACACCGAAAAGCCATACTATTACGTAAATGTCATTTCGAAGCATAATGCTGGATGTGCCCCAGAGGGCTGCGAAGCACTTTTTTTTGTTTGTCCAGTGCCTAACCTATTACAAAAATCAGATTGGAGCGATAAAGAGGCAGTGGTAGATTCTATTTTAGCCGATTTTTCTAAAAGAATTGGATACGATATTAACCCACATATAGTGTTGCGTGCTGCCTATTCTCCAATTGATTGGCGCGACCATTTTCATTTGTATCAAGGAGCAGGACTTGGTCTTTCGCACTCGTTATTTCAGGTTGGGGCACTACGACCTTCTAACCGCGATGAGCAGTTCGTTAATACCTTTTACGTAGGTGCGTCCACGGTGCCAGGTGCGGGGCTCCCAATGGCGGTAATAAGTGCCAAACTAGTAGTGGAAAGAATGCTAAAATGTAAAATATAGCACGGTTGATAGGGAGAAGTGAGGTGGTGTTCAGTTCAGTTTACCCCTCGTTAGCTACTGCTCTTGCTCATAATATACCTTGTAATACTTCCCTTTGTCGTCTTGCCCAGTCTCTATTTTGCTGCGGTCGCCGTGGATATAGATGTGGAAGTTTTTATCGAGTTTAATCACACTTTTGAGAGTGCGAGCCCCTTTTTTGGCGGCACTGTCTGAGATAGCGAAACGCTCCTCAAAATCAATATCGCGCTCTTGGGCGAAACTTTCGCGAAAACGGTTAAAACTCTCTATTACTTCAGGTTGAACTATTACCTCATTGGCAAATTCTTCCATGTCGAAACTCTCTTTTTCTTTAAAAAATTGGGCAGAACGGTTGAGAAGATCTACTTGATCGGCCTTCGATACCCCCTCGAACTCGCGGGGCAATTCCTTGGTAACGAAATTCTTAGTGAGTGCAATCACGTTTTTAGTATTGTAATATTCATCTTGCCGTTGACGTACATGCAAAAACGCATCAAGCCAATAATGTGCCTCGCTACCGCGGTTAGTATTGTCTACCACTGTTACCATATAGCCATGCTCTTTCTCAATATTTAAGATGATAGCCCCTTTGTCGAGCTTTTTAATATTGATCCCTTGCTGGCTTTCAATCTCGAAGCCCTCCCCTTGGTGTTGCACTTTCAAGAAGGTATCTTTATTCTCCGATTTAAACAGCCCTATACCTGCAACTGCTCCATCACTCATCATGCAGTTGGAGAAATAAACCACATAAAACTCACCCCCTTTAATTTTAGGGTGCTCGCTCTTTTCATAGAGGTGTTTGGCTAAGTGTACCGACTGCTCGTGGAGGGTCTCACAATTCTCGAATATCTCAGAAAGGTAGCCATACACTTCATTGTATTTGAGTTCGGTTTCGTGATAAAATTGGAACCACTCGTTCCAAGTAAACGAACCCGTGAAGTATTGGGATAGCATATCATTCATCTCTTCTGTTACTCTTACCCCTCTACTCGCCAGCACACACCCCTCATCAGCCGATTTATTACCCACTTTATGGACGCTCAACAATTCAATCCTTTCTATATTCAGTATCTCCATATCAAAAATAATATAAGAGAGAACGGGGAAATTGCCACTTTAATATGAGAGTGTGAGAATTAAAAAGTGTTATTTTTCAGCCCAGGATATAATGAACAATTATAAATGCCGTTTCATTTTGAAAAATTAATAAGTAACTCCTTGTGTTTCTTTCCCCCTCTCCCATTAAAAGAGAACACCGCCGATGCGCTTCAGTTCATATAATTGAGTTAGGAGAAATATAAGGAAGGTGCAAAAATAACACGAATAAACGTTTCTGCACTCAAACTCTCGCTTTGCAGTATAAAAAATAGACCCAGCTTCTATCTACTTTTCCCGCAGGGTTATGTTTAGGTTCGTATTTCCCATTGGGTGTTTCACTAACAGAAAAATCGTCGTCGTTTACAATCATAAGAATGCTATCATTAAGTAGGGCTATCCCTTCGGGTTTGTCGTGGCTATAGTTTGGAATGGCGGCGAGAATGTCAACGTAAAGTTCTTTTTCAACGGTGCGAATTTCCATACTATCGAGTTGCGAGGCACTGTAGGGTTCTACCATTTGGTGGGCAACATTAGTGGCTTTTGCTATGTTAACCTTGAAAACTTTT
>CAYJOY010000241.1:0-3897 GCA_964371885.1 uncultured Lentimicrobiaceae bacterium
GCAATGCATTCTGCTAAAATGCTAACGGCAATTTCTTCTGGAGTTTCAGCATTGGTACGTACACCAATGGTACGATATTTGTCAACGATATTCATAAACTCTTGGAAACGAGGATTTTCAGTAGCGTCAATCATAGCTACTTCTTGGTCGTACACCCACCCTTTAGTTCCATTTAAGCTTAATAAATCGCCTTCTTTAAACTCTTTACCAGCAATTTTCACGATACCGTTGTCAAGGTCAATGTGAATAGCTTCACAACCTACAATACAACATTTACCCCAACCGCGAGCCACAAGCGCAGCGTGAGAGGTCATACCACCACGAGCGGTAAGGATACCGTCGGCAGCACGCATACCTTCTACATCTTCTGGGTTTGTTTCCTCACGAAGAAGGATACATTTTTTACCAGCACGTTCGTATTCGATAGCTTTCTCGCTGGTTAAAGCGATGATACCTACAGAACCACCAGGTCCAGCAGGAAGCCCTTTAGCTAAAACTTCATATTTAGCTTCGTCGCGACCGTCTAAGATAGGGTGAAGAAGTTCATCTAATTGCACAGGATCAACGCGCATAACCGCCTCTTTCTCGTCAATTCTTCCTTCGTGTAACATGTCTAATGCCATGTTCATAGCAGCTAAACCAGTACGTTTACCTACTCTACATTGTAACATATATAATTTACCTTCTTGGATGGTAAACTCAATGTCTAACATATCTTTGTAATGATCTTCTAATTTGCAACGGATGTCAAATAACTCAGTATAAGTTTCTGGCATTAACTCTTGCATAGAAGGTAAATGTTTGTTTTGTTCGTTTTTAGTATCGTCGTTCAATGGGTTTGGGGTACGAATACCTGCTACTACATCTTCTCCTTGTGCGTTTACTAACCACTCGCCGTAGAATATGTCGGTACCTACTGCAGGGTCTCTTGTGAAAGCCACACCTGTAGCAGAACCTTCGCCCATGTTACCAAATACCATGGCTTGAACGTTTACAGCAGTACCCCACTCATCTGGAATACCTTCAATTCTTCTATAAGAAACTGCTTTTTTACCATTCCAGCTTTTGAAAACCGCTTTAATACCGCCTTCTAACTGTGTACGTGCATCGTCTGGGAAATCAACACCAATGTGTTTTTTCACTAATGCTTTAAATTCGTCTGCTAATTGAAGAAGTTCTTCAGCAGTGATTTCAGTATCTAATTTATATCCACGAGCATGTTTGAATTCATCTAATTTCTCATCTAGAATTTTACGAATCCCTTTTCCTTCAGCAGGCTCTAAACCTTCTGCTTTCTCCATTACAACGTCAGCATACATCATAATTAAACGACGATATGAGTCATAAACGAAACGAGGATTGTTCGTTTTTTTAATTAAACCAGGAATAGTTCTTGAAGATAATCCGATGTTTAAAACGGTATCCATCATACCTGGCATAGAGCTACGTGCTCCAGAGCGGCAAGACATCAATAAAGGATTTTCTGGGTCGTCGTATATCAAACCCATATCTTTTTCTACTTGTTCCATTCCTTTCCATACTTCTGGCATAACAGAGGCAGGAAGTTGGCAATCGTTTTCATAATAAGCGGTACAACATTCGGTTGTAACGGTTAAACCAGCAGGTACTGGTAGTCCTAGGTGGCACATTTCGGCAAGGTTCGCACCTTTTCCACCTAATAAATTTTTCATGTCGGCTTTACCTTCGGCGCTTTTGCCCCCAAAGGTGTAAACATACTTCACATTACTCATTTTCAATAATTTAAAGGATTATTACTAAGTTAAAATTTTGTTCAAAAATTTGCACGCGAAAATACATTTTTTTTTTGAAAGGGGGGGTAAATTTTCTATATTTTTTTAAACGTAACAAAAATATCACATATATTCAATTTCTACCACTTTCAAATATTTTTCTGATAATACAGTAACCAGACGTTGAATAATGTTTTTCCTAATTTCGGTTTGATAAGGTTGCGTAAAATCGAAGTTGTTTTCGTTAATTTTAGTTCCTACTAATATATATATTTCATCGCTTTCTAGTAGGAGTTTGCACATCTTATCGGCGGGTCCTTCGGTAAAGGTGTAGCTAGGGGTAATAACTTCAACTAGCAGATAGAGTGCCTTGCTTAGGGTTAATATTCCCTCAGTAATGAGGTCTACCCCTCTCATTTTCGATGATGGTGGGAGTGTTTTATCTACAATCTCTTCATCTTCAATAGTTTTATTGTATTTACGTGCAATAATATCGGCGGTAGTGGCGCCAGATACAATTTTTTTGCCATCGAATTGGTGTAATTTTTCGGCAAATACCTCGTCGTTTTCTGGGTTAACGGGGGGGCCAGTACAAATAATGGCCTTGCGGGGTTTTCTAAAATAGATAACGGCGCACGAGAGGTCGTCTTTAGCCTTGTGTAAATCGTTGGTAGAAGCTTTGTTAACAATAATGCGAGCCAAGTCGCTGGCTGAGATATTGGGAGAGCGTTTTATTTGTTGTCGCAATTCTTCACGCAGTTGGTTTCTGCCCCACTCTGCTTTCAATCCTGTTCGTAAGCCCGACTGGGTAATACCATCTGAACAAAAGATGAATCTATCTTCTAGTTGAGGCTTAAAATTTGACGTTTGTAAATCTAATAAACGCCGGTCTTCAACATTCATATCGGCAACAATATTTTCACGTATTGGGTCTAAAACTCTACTGCCACGTAAAATAATAGTTTGCGGGTTGTCGTATTCTAATATAGAAACTGTTTCGTTTTCTATATTAATATCTACAATAGTATATGTGGCATAGCTCATTTTACGGACACTACACACTGGCAATGCTTTCATAAGAATATTAGCAATGGAAGTGGCTTTTTTATGCTCTACCGAGAAATTCATGGCCATGCTAGCGGTAAGCGTGGCAAGCACATTAGCCTTTACCCCCGAACCCATACCATCGGAGAGAATAGCTAAAATGCGATTCTCCTCCGGAATACGCTTCGATAGAAAAACATCGCCACAAATCCGCTCCCCATCATGAAAAAGCTGATAACAAGATACTTCCACATGGTACGGTTGTTTATTCTCACTCATAAATTCTTATTAAAATTGGAACTGCGAAGATAATTATTTTTTCTTTTTATAGAAACTAAATATTACTCCTTTTTATATGATTTCGTCTGTTTTTTTATATAATTTTGCAATTGAAAAATATTTTTCTTAAATAGCTAATAATTAAATATTAATAGCTTAAAAAGCATTATAAAGTATGAAAGACGAAACCAAAAAAAGTTTGTTAGTTCAACTTAAAAACAGTTTATTTATAATAATAGGGTTAGCCATTTTTACTTTTGGATGGACAGCCTTTCTAATTCCATGTAATTTGGTAGGCGGTGGTGTGAGTGGTATTGCTTCTCTTATTTATTACACTACCGAGATTCCTGTTGGGGCATCTACCCTAGTTATTAATTTAATTTTGGTAGCATGCGCCTATAGAATTTTAGGAGCTAAGTTTAGTATTAACACTATTCTTTGTACCATTGTCGTCTCCGTTTTCTTTTGGATAATGCAACCGCTCTTTCCAGCACCTCTAGTAGATGACCTATTTCTCTGTGCTTTAATTGGTTCAATGGTTGCAGGGGTAGGTGTTGGTATTGTGCTTAACTATGGTGGTAATACGGGCGGGCTCGATATTATTGTGTTAGCAATTGCCCATTTTAGAAATGTATCTTATGGTAAATTAACATTTATTTTTAACATTGCCATTATTGCTGGCTCCTATTTTGTTACCCATTCTATCGAAATTTTAGTCTACTGCTATGTCTCTCAACTCGCTTTTATAGTTACCTGCGATATGGTAATTGACGGATATAAACAAACTTATCAAATTTTAATATTTTCCCAAAAGAACGATCAG
>CAYJOY010000242.1:0-3864 GCA_964371885.1 uncultured Lentimicrobiaceae bacterium
TAAATGGGAAGAGGTTACTGGAAACATTACTGAAGATAACACCCTATTTTTCGACTGGATATTAAATAGTAAAGAAGAGATACTGGGATTTGTTTTCGGCAAAGATAGGCACCAAATTTATTACCATTATGTAGAAAATAATGAGAAGAATTATCAGAATATACTATCACAAATATTCACTTCTAAACATAAAATAGTTACCTATAGAGCAAAATTGCTATTTACATTCTTACAGCTCATGAAAATAAATGAGGAGTTGAAAATTGTTGATTTACAAATAGCTCACTATTTAATACAGCCTGAAGCAACCCATCAACTAGAACGATTATCGGAGATATATGCATCGTATCAGATGCTTGAGTCGGGTAAAATATGGTCTTTAGAAAATGCGTTGAGAGAGGCAGTGGAACGTGTTGAAATTTTCACCCAAATTTACCCTATTTTTGACGATACACTACACAAAGATCAACTGCTACCACTATTTTACGATGTGGAAATGCCTCTTTGTAAAGTGTTGGCAAAAATGGAAAATACGGGAGTTAAAGTAGACCCTACAATTTTGTTAGAGGCATCGAAAACTTTAGAGGAAGAGATTAAAACTATTGAAAATCAAATATATGAATTAGCAGAAGTCTCTTTTAATATTGGTTCACCTAAGCAACTAGGCGAGGTGTTGTTTGAGAAGATGCAAATTATTACCAATGCTAAACTCACCAAAACGAAGCAATACCAAACAGGGGAGGAGGTACTTAAAAAATTAGTGGCAAAGCACCCTATTGTTGGTTTAATATTAGAGTGGCGCTCGTTATCGAAGTTAAAAAGCACTTATATTGATCCATTACCACAACTCATTAACCCTACTACGGGGCGCATTCACAGCACTTTCCAACAAACAGTAACCGCTACTGGGCGGTTAAGTTCTGCGAATCCTAACCTGCAAAATATACCTATTAGAGCTGAGCGGGGTCGCGAAATAAGGAAAGCATTTGTTGCCCAAGATGAGCAGCACGTGATACTCTCTGCCGACTATTCGCAGATTGAGCTCCGTATTGTTGCTTCGATGGCGAAAGACGAAAATATGATTGCCGCTTTTAAGGAAGGGAAAGACATACACGCTGCCACAGCTGCTAATATATATAAGTGTGATATTGATAAAGTTACTTCCACCCAACGCCGTTATGCCAAAACAGTAAATTTTGGAATTTTGTATGGTATGGGGGCCTTCAGTTTGGCTGAAAGATTGCAAATTTCTAATGCAGAAGCTAAGGAATTAATTGTGCAATACAACAAAAATTTCCCTAATATAGAGCAATATATGGATGGGAATATCATACAAGCCCGTACCACTGGTTACGTAGAAACAGTATTAGGTCGCCGACGCTACATTCGAGATATTAACTCCAGCAATGGAATGATACGGAAAGGAGCCGAGCGCAACGCTATTAATGCCCCCATACAAGGTACTGCCGCCGATATTATAAAATTAGCCATGATTAACATAGACAGAGCATTATCTAGCAACAACTTACAATCGAAAATGATATTGCAAGTGCACGATGAATTATTGTTTGAAGTACCTCAAAACGAGTTAGAAACACTTAAAGAGTTGCTCCTTAATGTTATGAATTCGGCAATGGAGCTAGAGGTACCACTAGCAGTAGAAATGGATGCAGGAGTGAGTTGGTTTGAAGCACACTAGTTGCACTTAACTCAATACAGTTGCTATCTCATCAAACGATTGTGCTAACATCAGTTTAATCTTTTTCTCTTTAAAATGAGGAATCGCTTTAAAGTAGCCACTGTAATGCTTTCGCATTTCGAGTACTGCTCTCCGTTCTCCCTTAACCTCAATGGCTTCAGTAAGATGTCGTAAACAGACTGCCACACGCTCCTCATACGTGGGGGTTGATAAATTGAGGTTGAGAAATCCCCCTTTTATCTCTTTAAAAATCCATGGATTACCAATGGCAGCGCGCCCTATCATCAGGGCATCAACGCCCGACATTTCCTGCAACTGTTTCGCTTTCTCATAACTATCAACATCGCCATTTCCAATAACTGGAATGTGCATTCGCCGATTATTTTTCACCTCCGCAATTAATCGCCAATCGGCAGTGCCCGAATAAAACTGCGAACGTGTTCTTCCGTGTATTGCTATTGCGTCAATTCCAATATCTTGCAACTGTTCGGCAGCCGTCACTATTGGTGTATTACTCATGTCCCAACCCAACCGTGTTTTAACGGTAACCGGAATATTTACCCTTTTCACCACAGCTTCGGTAAGGCGTACCATTTTCGGAATATCTTGCAAAATGGCAGCACCTGCCCCCTTCGTAACCACTTTTTTCACGGGGCAACCCCAGTTAATATCTATAAAATCGGGATGACTATCGGCTGCAATCTCGGCTGCTTGCGACAGAGAGTGCTCGTCGTGTCCAAAAATTTGTATCCCAAACGGGCGCTCCGTTATGTCGAAAGAGAGCTTTTTAATACTCTTCTCTGCATCACGAATTAATGCTTCTGAAGAAACAAACTCCGAAATTAAGAAGTCGGCGCCCATCTCTTTACATATTTTCCGAAAGCTCATATCGGTAATATCTTCCATAGGTGCCAGATAAAGTGGGTGAGCAACCTCTTGTAATATTTTCTTAATCATATAATTATATTCTATTTCCTATTAAACGATAAGTTTTGCCGGGTAAACACTCTATAATATTTCGCAACTCTAACTGTAACAAAACCGCTGTTAACTTTGCCAACGAAACATTCGACAATTTTTCTGCTATTTCATCGAAAGTAGGCCTATCGAAAGTAATAATTGCTTCTACTATCTCTTCCTCATCTTTGGAGAGTTGTTCGAATAATTGAGGTTGAATACTCAGCTGTTTTCCATTATTTTGCCAATTCATCATCTCAATTACATCATTTCCTGAGGTAATAACAGCTGCTAAGTTTTGCCGTATAAGTTCGTGGCACCCCGAATATGAATTTGAAAAGATAGAGCCAGGCACTGCAAACACATCTCTATTATACGAATGTGCAATACAAGCTGTGATAATACTTCCCCCTTTTTTCTTCGTTTCGGCTACAATAACAGCATCAACCATGCCTGCTATTATTCTGTTTCGCATGGGAAAATGTGGTCTATCTGGCTTTGTTTCGAATGGATACTCTGTGAGTAAGGTGCCGCCACTATTTATAATTTCGTTGGCCAATGCTGTATTTTCTATCGGATATATCTGTTTCAAACCACAGCCTAACACAGCAACAGTATTTAACTGTTTGGTCAATGCTTGGGTGTGTGCAAGTGTATCTATCCCGAAGGCTAAACCACTCACAATAGAGACGTTAGTTTGTGCCAAATCGTGAACTACTTTCTCTACCACATCGGCACCATAGCGTGTAGAATTTCTGGTGCCTATTATAGCCACCACCTTTTCTCTGTTGAGATGGGGATCTCCCATATAATATAGTAAAAAAGGGGCATCTTTACAAGATTGTAAGCGCTTTGGATAGGATGGCTCACCCCAAAACAAAGAGGAGATATTATGCTTTTGCATATAGGCCAATTCTTTACTTACAGAATCGATAACCGACTGAGAGAGTGTAGGAAATGGAATGTTAGTACGCCATTTCTTTTTCATTCTTCGTAACGGTTCAGAGTCGGTAAAAACGGCCTGAGCACTGCCCATGTGTTGGTATATTTTCTTTGCGGTAGCACTGCCCATTGAGGGTTGGTGCATGAGTGCATATTTGTAAAATTGTTCATCAAAATTCATCGTAGAGTAAGGGGAGTTATTAGTAAATTACTTATTGATAATCTTTTATATGCTTAATGGCGGCTTTTCCATCAAGTTTTCCGAA
>CAYJOY010000243.1:0-3125 GCA_964371885.1 uncultured Lentimicrobiaceae bacterium
GCGAAAAAGGTGGTGCTGCATGAAACCGACTATGAACCAGGGAGTGGCGTGTTATACATGCCCATATTGGCGACCATTTTTCCTAAACGATACGGACAACAAATGCGCGCGGTGAAAACCTCTTATATCGTTACCGAAAACAATATAAAGTACGACATCTCGAATGATACTGCGCCAGATAAGAAAACATTCACCCTCTGTTTTTCTGAAAAATCGGAAATTTATTTAGGGTACTTATAAGGGTGTTCTCATCTTAAAATCCAAAAAAAAATCACTATCTTTGCCACCCCAAAGTCAATGCGTTTTTGCTTTTTGTAAAGCACTGATGTGACGGTCAATAATAACAAAAAATGGTCCGTCATCTCTGTTTTCTTTGATAAAACGGCTAGACGCTTGGGAATGATTAAAATTAGAATTTATAATTAAATATAACAATAAAAATGGAGAACATGAAAGTATTAGTGATAGGGAGAGGCGGACGCGAACACGCCATGGCATGGAAAATAGCACAATCGGATAAGGTGGCGCAAGTGTTTGTAGCCCCAGGAAACTTAGGGATGGCGCAACATTTTACCTGCGTCCCTATTAATGAAACCGATAACGCGGCATTGCTCACGTTTGCACAACAAGAAGGGATAGACCTTACACTAGTTGGTCCGGAGTCGGCATTAATGAACGGCTTAGTGAATCACTTTCAAGCACATCAACAACCTATTTTCGGCCCTACTCAATCGGCCGCTATGATAGAGGGGAGTAAAGAGTTTGCCAAAGATTTAATGGCACAGTACCAAATTCCCACCGCTGCCTACGCCACTTTCGATGCTTACGAAACCGCTAAAGCGTACTTGTTGGAGCAAGGGGCACCTATCGTTATTAAGTTCGATGGGTTGGCCGCTGGCAAAGGGGTAGTGGTGGCACAAACGGTAGAAGAGGCCGACCAAGCACTCCAAGAGATGTTGCTTAACGCTAAGTTTGGAAAAGGGAAAGTGGTGATAGAGGAATTTCTGGAAGGGCCAGAGTTCTCGCTCATGGCTTTAGTGCACGGCGAAACGGTGCTACCTATGGCTATAGCGCAAGATCATAAGAGATTATTAGAAGGCGATAAAGGGCCTAACACAGGCGGCATGGGAGCCTATACATCGGTGCCTGCTATTCCGCAAACTGCTATCGATCAAGCGATAGAAACCATTATGAAACCAACCGCCACCGCTATGGTGAAAGAGGGAAAACCGTTCACAGGAATATTATATGGCGGATTAATCTTAACGCAACAAGGTCCTAAAGTGATTGAGTTTAACGCCCGCTTTGGCGATCCTGAGACAGAGGTAGTACTCCCAAAAATGAAGAGCGACTTGGTAGAGGTGGTATTACAGCTGATGCAAGAGAAACCGACCACCATTGAATGGCACGACAACTATTTCCTTGGGGTAGTATTGGCTTCTAAGGGGTATCCCGAAACTTTTGAAAAAGGGGTAGCTATTAAAGGGATTGAAAGTTGCAAAAACCTCCTTTTCCACATGGGCACCGACAAAAAAGGTGACGAGTGGGTGAACAATGGCGGGCGCGTGCTGTTTGTGGTAGGAGAAGGGAAAACACCTCAAGAGGCGCAACAACATGCCTACGAAGGGGTGGCCGCTATTACATCGGAAAACTTGGTGTATCGTAAAGATATTGGTTGGCAGGCTCTTTAATGGAATTTAACCTCGTTTTTACCTTCAACCTCTGGATGCGCTTCCAAATACATATCACGCAGAGGAATGGCAAGGATAAAACAGAGGTCGGATAGTTTAATATTGTGTTGTACCATAGCCCCTTCGAGTTCAATATTCAACGGAGGCGCGTGGTACACATAATTTTTGAAATGGTTAAAATACGGGGTGGGCATCATTAAATTGATGGCATTGTAGGCGTACCTTTCTACATCGAGAGCGGTAAACAACTCATTGAGTTCTATCTTCTCAAACAACTCTTCTTGGTGCTTTATAAGAAATGACTTGCCGTCGATTTCTGAGTAGATTTTTTCTCCTAACGGGCTTAATTGATAGGGGCTCATTTTCTGCCCAAACAAATTCTGGGTCAATTCGTTAATCATTTCTCCGTCTTGCCGCATCACCCATTTCGCAATACTAGTCAATATTTTCTGATTGCTTTTTAAAATTTCCAAACTTTGCTTAACGTTATCTGCAAAGCCAGGGTTCTTAACACATTCTAACTGATTATGGTTATCTTTAATATTGTCAATAGAGCTTACTTTCTTCAACGCCTCGTCGCGCTTGTACTCTTCAACAGCAGCTTTTCGTTCTCGCTTAGTGTAATATACAAATAAACTTACAAAAGTTGTAATAACTGCGATTCCTGTGCCTATTACGGTGCAAATAATGCTTATAGTCTCGTTCTCCATCTTAGTATCTTTTAGTTCAAAAATTCAGTGCTGCAAAAATAAATATTTTTTTTAACAAAATGTGTTCCGTTAAAAATTTTTCTCTAAGATTCTACAGCATCTGTCTTTTGAGTTTTATTATTCTGAAAGAGTGTTAAAATAATGCCCCAAACCATTACCGATTCAATAATAAAAATAAGGGAAGCACTCCAAAATGCCCCTAGTAAAGTTTTTTCTTGAAACGGATAATGCGACATAAACTCGAAGAGGAGTATATTCCCTTCAATTAGCCAGAAAAACTTATTAGTAATCAATTGTTTTAATGGAGATTGTGATGATGTTTTAGAAATAATGGGAAGTTTTATAGAGAAAAAAATCGGAAACAATAACAACAACGGAAGTGTGCGAATAAGTGATTCCATGAAAAGGTCATTGATGATATAGTAATTAAAAATAAAATATACTACTATCATGATAGAAACTAAAATTATAGAATGCTTTTTTTTCATTTGGGTAAGATAAACAGATGGCAAAATTAATATTTTTTTTCAAACTTTAGTGCCAATAAGAATTTTATTTTTATCGTTGCAAAAATTATTGCATAGCAGTTGAAAGGCAGTCTGCAATTAAAAATAAAATTATATCTTTGCCAATCATTAATACTCAAAAAAACGAACTGCATTAAACTATGGAATCTCCAATTGAAAAAAACTTAAATACTTATCACTCTGTGATTAACCCCAGT